>DATING010001316.1:0-17866 GCA_035474555.1 Longimicrobium sp.
GAATTCGCCGCAACAAACACACGAAGGCCGCCTGCGCGGACTATCCGTCACGGGCGAGTGCCACGCCGCCGGCAGGGCTTCGCCAGGGTCGTAGGTGGTGTCGGCGGAGGCCGACAGTGTGATGTCGTAGCCGCGAATTCATTCGCTCCCGTCACCTCCTCTCCCTCCCATGACGCAAAGCCCCTCCCCTGGCCATCCGGGGGAGGGGCTCGGTGCATCAACCGGGCGACGATCAGAAGCGAAGGCCGATGAGCAGGCGGTTCAGGTCGAACAGGTCCACGCCCTGGTGCTCGATGAAGAACTCGCCGCGGCTGCGGTTGGGCACGGGGAGCACGGCGCCGTATCCAACGTTCAGCACGGCCTCCCGCCCAGGCCGCCCCTGCGGCGGATCGCTGATGAACAGGAATCCCGCGCCCAGATAGCCGTATGGCTGCACGGGCACGTCCCGGATGCGCAGCACGGCGGCCTCGTACGCCACGTTCCCCGCCAGCATCACCGACGTGCCGCCCTGGCCCACCCCCAGCGCGGCCTCGGGGATCAGCCGCACGGCCGGGCGCGCGGGATCGAACGGGCCCAGGTCCAGCCGCGCGCCGGCCACGAACTGCCGCGGCCGGTCCAGGTTTCCGCCCACGTACGGGCGCAGCGCGCGGACACGGGGGACGAAGCGGTCCACGGTTGGCCCGGCGGCCGGCGCCACTGCCGCGCGGGCGTTCCCGGCAGCAGCGGCGCGCGCCAGCTCGTCACGCACGCGCAGGGCGACCACCGCGTCCACCCGCTCCAGAAGCCGCCGCTCCGCATCCGGATCGATGCCCGGAGATGCGGCGGCCAGCTCGCGGCGCACCAGCTCCGCCAGCGCCTGCCGGTCGTCCGCCAGCATGCCGCGCAGGCGGGGCTCCAGGTCCGCCAGGATCTGCTGCCGCAGCCGCTCCAGCGCCGGGTCGTCCAGCGGCGCCGCGGCCGTGGTGCCGGGGGCGCTCCCCAGGCGTGAGCCGGGGCCGTAGCGCAGGTAGATCTCCCCCTCCGTGGGTATCGGGATGCTCACGAAGTTGTCCGACGCATACGCCGTGTCGCGCCGGACGACGAATACGGTGTCGCCGCGGACGGTGCGCACCTCGCCGGGGATGGGGGGCACGCGCGGCGCCCGACCCGTGCGGCCCAGGCGAAAGGCAGCGCCCACGGTGAACAGGGGCGAGTGGATCAGGTCGCCGTCGCTCTCCCCCTCGCCCTCCGTCTGCGCCAGGTAGCTGCGGACAGCGGCCTGCAGCCCCAGCCGCCCCACGTCCAGCCGCAGCCCCCCGCCCACGATGGGCATCGTGCGGTCCTCAGGCATGGTTGCGCCGGCGCTGTCGTGATCCAGAAAGTCCAGCCGCGCCACGCCGCCGACCAGGAAGGGCGTGATCCCGTTGCCCACGTTCAGGTTCAGCTGCCCCTCGCCGCCGAACGCCTGCACGGGGCCGGCCGCGAGCGGGTCCGTCTCCACGCCGCGCCAGTAGAAGCCATGGAGGCCCGCGTACGCCCCCACGTCGATGCCGGCCAGCACGCCGGCCACGTCCACGTCGCCGCCACCCACCTCGTCGGCGAGCTGGATGCGGCCGGCGAACACCTCCATCGGCACGGTGGGGCTGCCCTGCGCGTGCAGCGCGGCGGGGGCGGCGGACAGGAGGAGCGAGCAGGCCAGGGCGGCCTTTCGGGAGGGTCGTGCCATTCGTGGCTCCATTCGTTCTCGGAATGTGGGACGCGTAACCTGATTTGCCGCAGCATCTTCACCAGCCGGAACCACTCCGGTTGGCGAGCGATGTACGTGCGCCGGAGCATTCCGTTTCAAATCCGATGAAAAGGATTCGGATAGACGGAAGAAAGGAGGCTTACCCGGAGACGTGGAGGACGCGGAGAATGCAATTGGGGGGATGGACGACGCGGAGAAGGATCTTGGCCGCTCGGGACGCGACGATCCGGTGAAATTTTTGGATATTTCTGCTACGGGCTGATGCGGGAACATGGCGCCGTTGCTCGCGGAGTTTCAGTCCGTCAATTAGGAAACGATGGAGATGGATGCAAGCCGTGCGTCACCCGCGCCCCAAACGGGGGCGGCGGTGGGACAGGCTCGCGGAGTGCCGGATTTTCTGACACGGGTGCATCGTGGAGACGCGGATGAGGCGCATCTCCCGTATCCATGCGACGTTGCGGAGACGGGGGATGGACGCACGCCCGCGCGGCCCGCGGGGGCACCTGCCTTGCCTTTGTCGGCAATCGTTGCCCCGGCACGTGCGGCGCCCGCGAGGACGCGCTTCCGTGGCCGGGGCGCCTCCTCATCCGCATCTGAAGAGCATCACTGCCATGATATTCCGCGTCCCCGCGCAGCCCCTGCGCATCCACCTGTTCGGCGGCCTGAACGTATATCGCGGCGAGCAGCCGCTCCCCGGCTTTCCCACGCAGAAGTCCCGCGGCCTGTTCGCGTTCCTGGCCGTGAACCACGGCCGCAGCCACTCGCGCAGCACCCTCGTGGGCCGCTTCTGGGGCGACTCCCCGGAGAGCGTGGCCCGCAAGAACCTTCGCACCGACCTGTGGCGTATCCGCTCCGTGCTGGAGCCGCAGGGGGTGGAGCCGGGGTCGTGCCTGGCGGTGATGCAGGACGAGGTGGCCCTGGCGACCGGGGTGGACCACTGGCTGGACATCCACGCGTTCGAGGACACCCTGGACGAGGCCGCGGTCCGCGAGTGCGGCGAGGCGCGGGCCCGTCTGCTGCGCCAGGCCGTGGACCTGTACCGCGGCGACCTGCTGGAGGGGGTCTACGACGACTGGATCATCTTTGAGCGCGAGCGGCTGCGGCTGCGCTACCTGGACGCGCTGGAGCGGCTGATCGCCCACCACGACGGGCGCGGGGAGTGGACGGAGGCCGCGGCGTACGCGCAGCGGCTGCTGGCCAGCGACCCGCTGCGCGAGCACGTGCACCGCGCGGCCATCCGCTGCCACCTGGCCCTGGGCGACCGCGCGGCGGCCCTGCGCCAGTTCGACACCTGCGCGCGGCTGCTGCGCCAGGAGCTGGACGCCGAGCCCGCGCCCGAGACGCTGGCCCTGGCGGCCGAGGCGCGCGGGGAGACGCCGTTCGGCAGGCGGGCGTCCGCGCCGTCCGCGCACGCCAGCGCCGCCGCCATGGACGAGGTCCTCACCCGGCTGCGCGCCGCTGCGCAGTGGCTGGAGGAGACGGGCGAGCAGGTGCGCATCGTGATCCGCGACGTGGAGCGGGCACGCGCGCTCGTGCAGCCGCCGGCGGTGCAGAAGGCAGCGGTGCAGAAGGCGGCGTAGAGGGGAGGGGATCGGGAGAGGATTCGGTGGGGCGGCGTGGATTGCGCCGGCGGCGGGGCGCCCCCCATCCCCGGCCCTTCCCCCATAAACGGCATGGGGGAAGGGAGAAAGCCATGGCTCGGCGGAGATTCGCGGTGTGTCCGGATGATGCGGGCAGGGGGCGCCGCCCCCGGATCGCGGCGGGCCCGAATCGCGGCGGTCGGGATCGTGGTGGCCGCGCAGGCCTCCGTCCCCGCGAGCGAATGAAATGAATTCGCGGCTACAACTTCACACTGTCGGCCTCCGCCGACACCAACTACGACTTGGGGAGGCCGTGCCGGTGGCGTGGCACCGGCCCGTGACGGATAGTCCGCGCAGGCGGACTTCGTGTGGTTGTTGCGGCGAATTCATTCGCTCTGTCGGAGCTGGCTCTGCCTCACGCGTTCGGGCCGACGAGCCGGGCGTCGTCGCTGCCGAGGTTGCCGTGCGACAGGCGGTAGTCGATGACCGCGCGCCAGCTTTCCGCCAGCTCGGGGAGGCGGGCGAGGGCGGCGGCCTCTGCCTCGCGGCCGTTGCCGGGGCGCAGGAGCTCGGTCGCGATCGCGACGTTCCAGTCCGGGTTCGGGCGCTCGGCGACGACGATGGCGTCGCCCGTCTGCAGCACGCCTTCGCGCAGGACGCGCGCGTACCAGCCCGTGCGTCCCGTGGCCTGCACGCGCGCGGAGAGATCGCGGATCTTCCAGCGCCGGGCGATCTTCCAGCACGGCCCGCGCGGCTGCGCCACCTGCAGCAGCGCCGTGCCCGTCTCCAGCAGGTCACCGATGCAGACGTCGGCCTCCGTCATCCCCTCCACGGTCAGGTTCTCGCCGAACGCGCCCGCCGGCATCGTAAAGCCCAGCTCCTCGCGCCACGCCGGGTAATGCGATGCGGCGTAGAGCAGCACGGCCTTGTCCGGCCCGCCGTGCACGCGCAGGTCGGCCTGCCCGTCGCCATCCAGGTTCGTGGCGCCCACGCGCACCGGCCCCGCGACGGGCTCCTTGAAGAATCCCGTGGTCCACGCGCGGTCCATGGGGTTCGTGGCGCCCTCCACCCCGTGCTCCCGCGGCATCCCCACGTTCACCGAGACGATCCGTCCCCTCATCGCATCCACTCGCCGTCCGAGTTTTATACGTTTTGTACACCCCGCCCACCGCCCCAGAACCGCGGCACGACGGCGGAATGTAATGAATGCCGGGCCCATGCGGGAGCGAATGAATTCGCGGCTACAACTTCACACTGTCGGCCTCCGCCGACACCCCGGATGGCTCGTGGTTGGGGCGGACATCAGGCGGTAGTGGGAGCCCAAGCGTGGTCGTCCTCCCTCCCCCACGCAGTTTGTGGGGGAGGGTCGGGGAGGGGGGCGCTCCGCCCGCGCCGAGTCTCCTCCATCACGCACGAACCCCTCCCCCGCACGGACGCGGAGGAGGGCGGAGCCCACCCCATGCGGGAGCGAATGAATTCGCGGCTACAACTTCACACTGTCGGCCTCCGCCGACACCACGGATGGCCTATGCGCGGGGAGCGGAGCACCGGGAGATGCCGGTTATCGTTCTCCCTCCCCCACGCAGTTTGTGGGGGAGGGTCGGGGAGGGGGGCGCTCCGCCCGCGCCGAGTCTCCTCCATCACGCACGAACCCCTCCCCCGCACGACGCGGAGGAGGGGTTCGATTCACATCAGCCGAGCGCGGTTACTTTCGCACTTTCGCACTTTCGCACTTTCGCACTTCCGCACTTCCGCACTTACGCACTTACGCACTTTCGCACTCACGCACTCCCGCACTTCCGTCACGGCATGCTCGTGTCGCTCTTGCCGCCCAGGCCGAACGTCGCGATCCAGCCCTCGCGCTCGGCATCGCCGGTGCCGGTGGCGATGCGGGCCACGCCCAGGTGCACGGGGCCCAGCGACAGGCCGCCGGAAAGCAGCGTGCCGTCCTCCAGGTCCGTCGCCAATCCGGCGCGCAGGGTGATGATGGGCAGGCGCTGCTGCACGCCCACGCTCAGCTGCTGCCCCCACAGCCCGCCGAACGGCGTATCCTCATCCAGCTCCTTCTGATACCCCGCCGCCAGCGTGGTGCCGGTGCGCAGCTGGTACGCGGCGCCCGCGCGCAGCGTCATCGGCAGGCCTGCCTCGCGCTCGCCGCGCAGGGTGGCGGCCAGGGCGCGCGTGCCGGGGAGCGCGGCGGCTTCATTGTACTCCGCCTCGCTCTCGTCGTACTCCGAGCTGATCTGCTCCAGGTCGCCGTCCTGGTAGTCGTTCTGGTCCAGGACCACCGTGCGCACGCCCAGGTCGTCGTCCCACGCCATGGTGTTGACGACGTTCTCCAGCGCGGCGCTCACCGTCAGCCCGGGGATGGGCTCCATGGCGGCGCCCAGGTCCAGCCCCAGCCCGCTGCCGCTCTCCGCCCGCACGCCGGCGTAGGTCACGCGGATGTCCGTGGGGACCGTGAAACCGGAGATCACGCTGTAGCTGGTGTCCACGTCCACCAGCCCGGAGCGGACGAGCGCGCGGGGAAAGTACACGTGCGCCGTGGCACCCACGGCCACCGGGCCGATGCGGTTGCCGTACCCGGCGGCCAGGTCCCAGAACGCCGCGCGAAAGCCCTGCGTGTTCTCGATGGTGTACGTCTTGTTCCGGTCGAAGCCGTTGAACAGCAGGTCCACGATGCTGCGGTTCACCGTGTGGCTGCCGATCGTCGCGTAGCTCACGCTGGCGGCGAAGCGGCGCATCTGCAGGGCGGCCAGGGGGGCGCGCACGTCCAGGTCCAGCCCCGTGCCGGTCACGGGGATGTCGGCGAAGATGGCGTCGCGGTCGGCGTCGTCCAGGTCGCCCCACTGCGCCAGGTCGATCGCCTGGCCCACGGAGATGCCGCGCGTGCCCACGCCGGCCGTCAGGGTGGGAAAGGCGGCGGACCAGTGCGGGCTGTTGGGGAGCCCCAGGTTGGCCGGGTTGGTGAAGAGCGACTCCACGCCGCGCGCCACGCCCGTGTACGCGCCGCCCATCCCCAGGGCCCGCGGGGTGCCGGGCACCTGCGCGGCGGCGGGCGCGGCGACCAGGGCAGCGGCCGCGCCGGCGATCATCCAGCGATCGAATCTCGTCATTGTTCTGTCGGTGTTGCCATGTGTGGTGGGTGGAATACCCGGACCCGCGGCGGGCGATGGGCCCGGCGCGCGTGCATCCCCGGGGGGAGGGCACTCCGCTGTTTTGGCGGTGATGGAGCCCGCGGAACGGCGGGCGCGGGCCAAGATAATCGTGCACCCGCTTGCGCGGCAACTGCTTCCGGCCGGCGGGGCTTTCTACAACCCCCGTTGCGGGGTTAACTTACAGAGCTTTGCACCTGACGAACGACACCATCCCATCCGAGCCGGAATCGCACGTTGCGACTGGACAATATCAGGAACTTCTGCATCGTCGCCCACATCGACCACGGCAAGAGCACCCTCGCGGACCGGCTGCTGCAGACCACGGGGACGCTGCAGCTGCGCGAGATGAAGGAGCAGGTGCTCGACTCCATGGACATCGAGCGCGAGCGGGGGATCACCATCAAGCTCAACGCGGTCCGCATGCGCTACAAGGCGCAGGACGGCCGCGAGTACCAGCTGAACCTGATCGACACCCCCGGGCACGTGGACTTCACGTACGAGGTGTCGCGCTCGCTGGCCGCGTGCGAGGGCGCCATCCTCGTGGTGGACGCGTCGCAGGGCGTGCAGGCGCAGACGCTCTCCAACCTCTTCCTCGCGATGGAGGCGGGGCTGGAGATCATCCCCGTGCTCAACAAGATCGACCTTCCCGGCGCGGAGCCCGAGCGGCGCCGCGACGAGATCGTCGACCTGCTGGGCGTGGACCCGGACTCCGTGCTGCTGGCCAGCGCCAAGTCGGGGCTGGGCATCGAGGGGGTGCTGGAGGCGATCGTGGCCAAGGTGCCGCCGCCGCAGGGCGATCCGGGGGCGCCGGCGCGGGCGCTGATCTTCGACTCGTACTACGACAAGTACGTGGGCGCCGTGCCCAGCATCCGCGTGGTGGACGGGGTGCTCAAGCCGGGGATGCGCATCGCGTTCGGCAGCAACGACAGCGTGTATCCCATCGACGAGGTGGGGTACCTGCAGCTGGGCCGCTTTCCCGTGCCGGAGCTCAAGCCGGGCGAGGTGGGCTACGTGATCGCGGGGATCAAGCGCGTGGCGGATACGCGCTCCGGCGACACCATCCTGGACGCCGACAACCCGGCGGGCGAGCTGCTGCCGGGCTACCAGGAGGTAAAGCCCATGGTGTTCGCGGGCATCTATCCCACGGACACCGAGCAGTACGAGGACCTGCGTGACGCCCTGGCCAAGCTCAAGCTGAACGATGCCTCGCTCGTGTACGAGCCGGAGACGTCGCTGGCGCTGGGCTTCGGGTTCCGCTGCGGGTTCCTGGGGCTGCTGCACATGGAGATCATCCAGGAGCGCCTGGAGCGCGAGCACGACCTGGACCTGATCACCACCGTCCCCAACGTGAAGTACTCGGTCAAGATGACGGACGGGGAGGAGCTGTGGGTGGAAAGCCCCAGCACGCTCCCCGATCCCACCAAGATCAACGTGATCGAGGAGCCGTACGTAAAGGCGCGGGTGATGTGCCCGGCGGAGTACATCGGCGCCGTCCAGAAGCTGTGCCACGAGCGCCGCGGCACCTTCCTGGGGATGACGTATCCCGATCCGCAGCGGGTGGAGCTCATCTACGAGCTTCCCCTCGCCGAGATCGTGCTGGACTTCTACGACCGGCTCAAGAGCGCCACGCGCGGCTACGCGTCGCTGGACTACGAGATGGTGGGCTACCGGGCCAACCCGCTGGTCAAGCTGGACATGCTCATCAACAGCGACCCGGTGGATGCGTTCAGCGTCATCATCCACCGCGACAAGGCGTACGAGTACGGGCGCAACATCGCCGAAAAGCTCAAGGAGCTCATCCCCCGCCAGCAGTTCGAGGTGGTGATCCAGGCGGCCATCGGCACCAAGATTATTGCCCGCGAGAGCAACAGCGCGCTGCGCAAGAACGTGACGGCCAAGTGCTACGGCGGCGACATCAGCCGCAAGCGCAAGCTGCTGGAAAAGCAGAAGGAGGGAAAGAAGCGGATGAAGCAGGTGGGCACCGTGGAAATCCCCCAAGAGGCGTTCCTGGCCGTGCTTCAGATCGGCGGATGACGGCGGTCCGCTTCGCGGAAGTGCGAACGAGCGAGAGTGCGAAAGTGCGAAAGTGCTTTCGCGCTTTCGCCGTTCAGGGCGGCTGATCCGTGGCGGGGCCGCGCGTGTCCGTCGTGGTGACGACGTACAACCAGCCGCGCGCGCTGGAGCTGGTGCTGTGGGGATACGCGGCGCAGACGGTCCGCGACTTCGAGGTCGTGGTCGCGGATGACGGGTCGGGGGAAGAGACGGCGGCGCTGGTGAGGCGGATGCGGAACGAGACGGGGCTGCGGATGGTGCACGTGTGGCACGAGGACCGCGGCTTTCGCAAGACGGAGATCCTGAACCGCGCGATCCTGGCGGCCACGGGGGACTACCTGCTGTTCACCGACGGGGACTGCATCCCGCGCCGGGACGTGGTCGAGGTGCACCGGCGCCTCGCCGCGCCCGGCCGTTTTTTGTCCGGTGGCTACCTCAAGCTGCCGGCGGACGTCACGGCCGCCATCACCCCGGACGACGTGCGGGCGATGCGGGTGGCGGACCGGGGGTGGCTGCGGTCGCGCGGATGGAAGCCGGGGCGGCACGCGCTGCGGCTGGTGGATTCTCCCCTGCTGGGAGCCGCGCTGGACCGCGTGACGCCCACGCGGCCCACGTGGAACGGGCACAACGCCAGCGGGTGGAAGACGGACCTGCTGCGGGTGAACGGATACGACCTGGACATGGCGTACGGGGGATTGGACCGTGCCCTGGGCGAGCGGCTGGAGAACGCGGGGGTGCGGGGGGCGCAGGTGCGGTTCCGCGCGCCGGTGCTGCACCTGCACCACGAGCGGCCGTACGTGGACCGCGAGAAGTGGCGCCGCAACCGCGAGTTCCGCGCGCGCATCCGCCGCGAGGGCATCGTCCGCGCGCCGCAGGGAATCGCGGAGCTGGAGCCGGACGCGACGCTGCGGATCGAGGGGTGAGGGGACGGCCACGATCGACGTAACGGCGGTCCCGGCGGATCAGGCGGATCAGGCGCGGGCGGACCCGGCGGACCAGGCGGACCCGGCGGATCAGGCGCGGGCGGAGTTCCGTCGTCATCTGCCGGCCTCCAGCCTGAGCGGGTAAACCCGCCGCTGGGAAAGCCATAAGCCCTGTCTCGCGCCGAGGCGCGACACGAACAGGGCTTCAACTGCGTTACTTCACACCGGTGCACCGGGCCAGCCCGTGCAGGGGCATTCCGCGAAGGCGGACTTCGCGGTTTTCCAGCGGCGAATTCATTCGCTCGGAGCCCCGGCGGGACGTCGCATCCGCGCTCCGATGTCTCCGGCAGCATCCCTCCCCGCACGATCCCCCCACGGTTGACCCGATTCGCGCATCCGGTGTACGATGCGCACACTGCAATCGTCGCGCGCGAGGGACCACTCTCGCACTTTCGCACTCTCGCACTTTCGCACTGCTGTTGTCTTCCCGTCCTCCCGTCGCCGCGGACCTCCGGCTCACCGGAACGCTGGCGTCGCAGTACTTTCGCTTCGGCTGCGACCGGCAGCTGCGCTGGCACATGGTGCCGCTCGCGCTGCGCGGGGGCGACGTGCCCGCGCCCAACGACGATCCCGCCGCGGGCCCCCTCGTGGGCGTGCGGCCGGGGATGGGGCTGCTCACCCAGGCGGGCCGGCGCTTCGAGCGGCGGGCCGTGCGGGCGCTCGTGGGCAAGTACGGCGACCGCGTGGTGTGGGCGGGGACGGACGCGGAGGGCGACGCGGCGCGGCTGCCGTACACGGCGTTCGTGCAGGCGCTGCGCGAGCCGGGAGACGCCGCCTGGATCGTGCAGCCGGAGCTGCGCGTGCCGGACGAGGCGGCGTTCGCGGCGCGCTTCGGCTTCGGGGCGGACGTGCGCATCGCGCCGGCGCACCCGGACCTGGTGCGCGTGGGGCGCGACCGGCACGGACGGCTGATGCTGGGCGTGGGCGACATCAAGTGGAGCCGCGAGGCCTCCGTGCAGCATTACGCGCAGGTGGCGTTCTACACCATCCTGCTGGAGGAGATCTGCCGCGCGGAGGGAATCGACGCGACGGTGGAGACGCGCTGGGGATGGCTGTGGACGCGCGGCTCGCGGGGGCCGAAGCGGTTTGCGCTGACGGCGTATCGCCATCACGTGGAGGAGTTCCTGCGCACGGACCTGCCGCGTGTCGCATCCACCACCCCCGCGGACGTCGCGTGGCACCTGCGCCCGCGCTGCACCTCGTGCTCCTTCTTTCACCACTGCCGCGCGGAGGCGGAGTCCACGGACGACCTGTCGCGCGTGGTGGGATTGACGCCGCTCGCGAAGGCGGAGCTGAACGCCAAGGGGATCCGCACCGTGCGCGCCCTGCGGCAGGCGGAGTTCCGGCGCGGCGTGTACGCGGGGTGCCACGCGCTGGAATCCGCCGAGACGGTGCTCAAGAAGCGCGTGCAGGCGCTGGACTACGGCAAGATCAAGGAAGGGGAGAAGCAGTCGTTCCGCATGGGCGGCGGCGAGTCCGTCCGCATCCTGCTTACGGCGGAGGGCGATCCCGTCACCGGGACGGTGTTCGCGCTGGGCCTGAAGACGGAGCGGCTTAGCGGCGGGCGCGGCGCCACGGAGACCTTCGTCTCGGCGGATGGAACGGCGGCGGCGGAGCGCGACATGCTGGGCCGCTTCCTGCTCGCGGCCGGCTCCGTGGTGGCCGAGGCGGAGGAGGCGAGCCGGGGGATGCACGGCCCCACGCGCGGCGGGATGAAGCCCGTGCACTTCTTCGTCTGGGATGCGCGCGAGGCGGAGCTGCTGCGCGACGTCCTCCAGCGCCACCTGGGCGATCCCGGCACGCAGCCCGGGATCGCGGGCGTGGCGCGCGTGCTGTTCCCCAGCGGCGACGCGGGCGGCACGCCGCCGGGCACGGTGATGCTGGACGTGATCGGCGAACTGTTCGCGCTCCCCGTCCCGTTCGCCTGGGACCTGGGCTCCGTCTCCGCCGTGCTGCGGCCGTCGGAAGACGCGTGGACGCACGCGCCGCGGGGCGACTACGGCTGGCCGTTCAGCAGCCAGGTGGCGTTCGAGCGCATCCACAACGTGTGGAGCGGCCGCCGCCACCTCGCGGACGGAGAGTCGTTCGAGCCGGAGCAGGTGCGGGCGGAGATCGTTCGCGCGGTGCAATCCAAGCTGGCGGCGCTGGATTCCATCGTGCGCGCCGTGCGGGAGCACGCGCTCAAGCGGCGCGACCCCATGCTGCGGCTGGACCAGGCGTTCCTCACCGCGTTCGATCGCGCCGAGCCCATCGCCGATCCCCTGCTGGAGCAGCTGCGCCTGTTCACGCTGGCGGAGGCGGCGGAAGAGGCGGTCGCCATCCGCCAGTTGCACGCCCTGCCCACGGCGGACCGCGCGCGCCGCTTCGAGGCCATCAGCGGCTTGAACAAGGTGGCGATCCTGGAGAACGGCCACGCGGTCTTCGAGTTCGACGAGGCGTGCCGCGAAGCCAAGTTCCGCCCCGGCGACTTCGCGCTCGTGCTGACCAACGACGACGGCCACTCGCTCGCGGAGACGGACGCCAAGCGCTGGCTGCGCCGCAAGCTGATGGTGGAGCTCATCGACTACGACCTCTCCGCCAGCCCGCCGCGCCTGACGCTGGGGACGGACTGGAAGTGGGAAAAGCTGGAGAAGGACCGCGCCGTGGACCTGGACCGCGTGTGCGTGCTGGACCGCGCGGGCGTGGACTTCAACACCCGGCGCGTGGTGGAATCCCTCCGCGCGCTGGCGGAGCGGCCGGGCGAGGCGGCGTTCGCCCTGGGCCTTCTCGAAGGGCGTGTCCCCGACGGATGGCTGGCGCCGCTGGACGCGGACGCCGCCGTGGCGGACGTGCTGGATCCCGCCGCCGCGCACCTGGGCCGCCCCGTGCTGAACGCGGAGCAGGTGGCGGCGTGGCGCGCGGCGTTCGAGCAGGCGGTCTCCGTGGTGTGGGGCCCGCCGGGGACGGGCAAGACGTACCTGCTGGCGTGGACGCTCATCGGCCTGGCGGCGGCGGCGAAGCGGGCGGGGCGGCCCCTGCGCATCCTGGTCAGCGCGGCCACGCACCGCGCCATCGTCAACGTGCTGGCGCGCATCGCCCGCGAGCTGGACGCGGCCGGCATCCCCTCGCCCCTGCGCGCCGTCAAGCTGGCGGGGCGGGGGAGCGAGGCGGACGCGGACCTGGACGGCCTCTCCGCCGAGGTCATCCAGGACGACGAGCTGCCGCGCGTGCTGGACGAGGCCGCGCATACGGGGCAGCCGGTGGTCGTGGGCTCCACGGTGTGGTCGCTGTGGAAGCAGATGAAGGCCATCGACAAGGCCTCGCGCGACGACGGGAGCGACGGCATCCCCGTGCGCCCCCTGTTCGACGTGGTGGTGATCGACGAGGCGTCGCAGATGAAGGTGCCGGACGCGCTCATCGCCCTGTCGTCCATCCGCCGCGGCGGCCGCGTGATCCTGGCCGGCGACGACCGCCAGCTGCCGCCCATCCTGCACGGCCGCTATCCGCGCGAGGAGACGCTGTTCGGCAGCGCGTTCACGCACTTCGCCGATCGCTTCGGGCGCTATCCCCTGCGCGAGAGCCGGCGGATGAACCGCGCGCTCGTCCGCTGGCCCCGGCGCCTGTTCTATCCCGGCTTCGTGTCGAAGGATGCGGAGCGGCGGCTGATGGTCTCGGCCGATGCGGTGGACCTGGGCGATCCGCTGGACGCGCTGCTGTGGGACGTGTTCCTGCGCCCGGACGATGCCGTGGTGCTGGCGACGTACTCGGGCGTGCGGGCCACGGCGCGCAACGCGTTCGAGGCGCGGCTGGTGGCGCGCATCGCCCGGCTGGCGCGGGAGGGGATGGTCGATCCCGGGACGGGCGCGCGCTACACGCCGGAGGCGCTGCGGGCGCACGGGCTGGCCGTCATCAGCCCCCACCGCGCGCAGAACAGCGCCATCCTGTCTGAGCTTACGGCCGCCGGCTGGCCCCGCGAGGAGCTGCCCGTGGTGGATACGGTGGAGCGGATGCAGGGGAACGAGCGCGAGCTGATCCTGGTCAGCTACGCCGTGGCGGACCGCGAGTACGTGGAGCGCGAGGCGGAGTTCCTGCTGAACCCCAACCGCTTCAACGTGTCCATCACGCGTCCGCGGTCCAAGCTGATCGTGTTCGTGAGCGACGACATCCTGCGCACCATCCCCGCCGACGAGCAGGTGATGACGGAGTCCATGGCCATCAAGGGCTACCCCGACCACTTCCGCACTCCGCCGCGCGAGGTGGATATCCCGGATGCGGATAGCCACACGGTGCGGCTGAAGGTGCGGACGATGCAGCAGTGAGCGGAATCGCACCGGATGGGAGTTGTTGAGAGACGGGCTTCGCGATAATTTCCATGGGAAGCTGGCACACTCTGGAGGTTCTCATGAACGAGTCGAACGGAAAGCGTGAGGGCAACCCGTCTGGAAGCGGCCGGGGCAACAACTCTCCCGCGCAGAAGGAAAATCCGAACGTACCGGCCAATGCGCGGACAGTGAAGAGCTCCGCGAAGACGGGCACCGTGAGCAGGTCGGCAGCACGTTCTGCGGCAAAGGCGGTCAGCAACGGCCGGTGATGTGGATCAGCGGCTGAAACGGGGGCGGGGCGGGAAGGGATTGTGGCGAGGCTGGCGTACGACGATCAGGTCTTCATCAACTGCCCATTCGACGGCGAATACCGGCCCATGTTCGAGGCGCTGGTGTTCGCCGTACACGATTGCGGGTTCGTCGCGCGCTGCGCGCAGGAGCTGGAGGACGGCAGCCAAGTCAGGATCGACAAGATCGGGCAGATCATTGGAGCCTGCCGCCTGGGGATTCACGACATCTCCCGTACCGAGCTTGACCCGACGTGGAGCCTGCCTCGCTTCAACATGCCGCTCGAGCTCGGCCTGTTCCTGGGAGCCAAGCGGTACGGCACCGGCCCGCAGCGGAAGAAGCTTTGCCTGATCCTGGACCAGGATCCGTTCCGGTACCAGAAGTACTGCTCCGACATCGCGGGCCAGGACATCCAGTCGCATGGGGGCGAGCCGCACGAGGCGGTGAAGCGGGTTCGCGACTGGCTGCGGAACGCCACGGCGGATTCCAGCGTCGTGATCCCCAGCGGCTCGGTGATGGTGGAGCGATACGAACGATTTCAGCTCGCCCTGCCGTTGCTTTGCGCCAAGTTGCAGCTGAACCGGGATGAGCTGCTCTTCAACGATTTCACCACCCTGGCTGCGGAGTGGCTGAAGATCAACAGCTGGTGACCTGATCCGTCGCCCCCGCCGAGTACGCGCGTCCACGATTCTCCCCCACGCCCCGCGCCTCGCATCCATGCCGAATCCGTTCTCGAACCGAAAGAAGGTCCGCGGGTGGAAGCGGCGCATCCGCCAGCTGGAGCGCTTCCGGCTGGCGCACCGCGCGCTGGACGTGGAGGCGCTGCGGGCGGCGGAGCGGGCGTACGTCAAGATCTGGCTCGATCCCTGGAGCCGGCTGGTGCCGCGCAACCCGCCGTACTGGTACCGGCGCCGCATCCTGGCCGCCTTGATCGACATCCACGCGTCGTGGCGCCAGGCGCTGGAGGCCGCGGGGGTGCCGTATTCCCTGGAGCTGTGGCTCTTTCACCCGGACTTCCACAAGACGCAGGTGGTGGCCGCGACGGGCAGCCTGCTGAAGTTCTACGACAACGTCTTCGAGCGGGCGGAAGACGGGAGCCCGCGCCCGCCCGCGCTGTACGACGACCCGGCCTACGACCTGGACCGCTTGCAGTGGCGCCCCGGGACGGAGGTCTACGTGAAGCTCAAGTCCATCGACGTCGTGGAGCCGGAGGACGAGGCGTGGCTGCTGCGCGCGGCGGACCGCGTGCAGACGTCGAAGTACACCGGCGACACGATGTACATCTTCGAGATGGGCTCCGTCTGGCAGGGCTCGCTCCCGGCCGATCCATCCACCTGATCCGCAGCGTTCCGCGAGCCATGACCCTCGCCGTATCCGGGAACACCCCCGTCTGGGACGACCACGACTGGACGCACCTGCCCACGCTGGACGGCGACGTCCGCGCCGACGTGTGCGTGGTGGGGCTCGGCGGATCGGGGCTGACGGCCGTGGGGGAGCTGCTGCGGCGCGGCGCCTCGGTCGTGGGGATCGACGCGGGGCACGTGGCCGCGGGGGCGGCGGGGCGCAACGGCGGATTTCTTCTGGCGGGCGCGTACGACTTCTACCACGACGCGGTGCGGCGACATGGCCGCGAGCGCGCGCACCGCGTCTACCGCCTGACCATGGACGAGGTCCGGCGCATCGCGGACGAGGTGCCCGAGGCGGTGCGCATCACCGGCTCGCTGCGGGTCGCGGACACGCCGGAGGAGGAGGAGGACTGCCGCCGCCAGCTGGAGGCCATGCGCGCGGACGGGTTGCCGGCGGAGTGGTACGACGGCCCGGAGGGGCAGGGGATGCTGATGCCCACGGACGCCGCGTTCAACCCCCTGCTGCGCTGCCGCCTCCTGGCCCGTCGCGCGCTGGACGCGGGCGCGCGGCTGTACGAGCACGCGCCC
Source organism: Longimicrobium sp. (assembly GCA_035474555.1). Lineage (GTDB taxonomy): Bacteria > Gemmatimonadota > Gemmatimonadetes > Longimicrobiales > Longimicrobiaceae > Longimicrobium. The sequence continues at coordinate 16,023 of DATING010001316.1, forward strand.
GCCATCGATGTGCGCCCGGGCGAGGTGCGGACGCCAGGGGGCACCATCCGCTGCGACCGGGTGGTCGTGGCGGTGGACGGGCGGCTGGAGCGCATCTTTCCCGAGCTGGAGGGCCGCGTGCGCACCGCCCGCCTGCAGATGCTCGCCACCGCGCCCACGGACGAGGTGCGGGTGCCGCGCCCCGTGTACGCGCGCTGGGGCTACGAGTACTGGCAGCAGCTGCCGGACGGCCGCATTGCCCTGGGCGGGTTCCGCGACCATGGCGGGGAGGGGGAGTGGACGGAGGACGTCGCGCCGGGCGAGACCGTCCAGGCGCAGCTGGAGCGGTTTCTCCGCGAGCGCATCGGCGTGCGCGCGCCGGTGACGCACCGCTGGGCCGCCAGCGTGGGCTTTACGCCGACGGGGCTGCCCCTGCTGGAGGAGGTCCGCGACGGCGTGTGGGTGGCCGGCGGATACAGCGGCACGGGCAACGTCATCGGCGCGCTGTGCGGGCGCGCGGCGGCGGAGCTGGCCCTCACGGGCGCGTCGGACCTGGCGGACGTATTCGGCTCCGCGGCCCCGCAACCGGACGCGCAGGCGGCCGGCGGGTGATCGCCCGATCCGTCGCGCTGCCTGGGCCCGTGCGCGTCTGCGGCCGCGGTTCGGCTGCGGTTCGGCTGCGCGTCGCTTGGGCGGGTCGCCGCTGCACGTCGCGGGTGCCGTGTTCCTGCTCCGCTTCCGCTTCGGGTGATTACCTGCGACGTCGCTACGAGGCCGTTCGGTGTCTGCGGAGGCCGACGGTGTGAAGTTGTAGCCGCGAATTCATTCGCTCCCGGGACCCGCGCCTTCGCTCCGCACCCGGCCCCACGGTGCAGGATCTCCTTCGCCGGAGATCCAAACGGAAGCGGGGGCGTGCCCATCCGGCACGCCCCCGCTTCGCATCCTCTCTCCGTCCGAGCCGATCAGTCGCGGCCGGTCACGCGCACGTCGTCCTGGGTGCGGGGGACGACCTCGTAGTGCTCGTCGTACTGGCCCGCGAAGCCGGTGACGTCCACCTGCGTGCCGGGGCGGAACCCCTCCGGCCGCACGTCCGTCTCCGCGTCGATGAACACCATCACCGCGCCGGAGCCGTCGTCCACCATCACCTTCCATCCCCAGGGCGCGTCGTTCTCCGGCTCCGTGACCACGCGGCCGCGGATGCGCACCAGCCATCCCTCCTCACCCTCGTCCACGGCGCCCGTCTGAAGGGTGCGCGGGTCCGGCGCCTCCTCCACGACGGCGGTGGGCGCGCCGCGAAAGTCGAACAGCTGAAGCGCGCTGGGGACGATGGCGAGCTGGTTGTTGGGGTTGTCCAGCGTGCCGCGGATGCGCACGCGCTGCCCCAGGCGCAGGAGCACCGGGTCGCCCAGGGGGAGCACCCAGATGCCCCCCGTGCGGTCCTGGATGGCGAACCCGCCGTCGAACACCCCGGGCGGCACGCTCACCACGCCGTCCACCAGCACGTCGGCGCCTTCGCCGGCCGCGCGGGCGCGGGCAAGGGGCGTAATGTCGCTTTCCGGCATCTGCGCGAGCGCGGGTGCCGGGGCGGCGGACAGGGCCAGCGCTAAGGAGAGCGCAAGAAAGGAGCGGTCCATCGGGGATTTCGGAACGGGAGAGGCGGAGGCACGTGAATCGTAATACGCGCTTCCTTTACAAACGTTCAATGATTTGGCGCATCCGCGCAAGGCCGCCGATGCCCGGGCGCGCGCAAGCGGCCCTAACGGTTGCCTATCGTGCACGCGCGCGACGTTGCCGACACTGCGCGCCGTCGCTATCCTGCGCCCATTCCCCGCCGCGATGCCCGTCCCCGTCCGCCCGGAGCCGCG
>DATING010001317.1:0-3085 GCA_035474555.1 Longimicrobium sp.
TGGAACGCAGGCGTGTGCCCGCCTCCCTGCTCGCATTGGGTTAGTGGGACAGGCCGCGGCCGATTTCTCACGAGGCACAGGGCACCTGACCTGGTGAGAACGAAAACGGCGCCGCGGATGATGGATCCGCGGCGCCGCGTCGATGTGACCCGGCCCACGCGTCCGGGCGTGGGCTTCGTGGTCGTGGTGTCCGCGGAGGCGGACAGTGTGATGTTGTAGCCGCGATTTCAATCGCTCGTGCCCCCCTCCGAGCCGCACCTCCTCCGTGCCGCGCTCCCCTCCGTACCGCGCTCCTACCTCCGCGATTGGGACACCGCACGCTCTCCCTTTCCGCCTCACCCCGTTGTCGTGAATCGGATACGTGATCTCGCGGCCCGCCCTTCCGGTTCCGCGGTCACTGCGTCTGGAACCGGATGGGGAGCGTGACCCGCACGCGGACGTCCTGGCCGCTGATCTGCGCCGGGCGAAACCGCATCCGCTCCGCCGCGCGCAGGGCCGGGTCCTCGAAGGCGGGGTGCGAGGCGGAGGTCACCTGCGCCGTCTGCATCTCCGGGCGGCCGTCCTCGTCCAGGACGAAGTTGATCATCACCTCGCCGTCCACCCGCGAATCGCGCAGCAGCGGCGGATAGTTGCGCTCCAGGAACCGCTGGATGTCGCGCGTGTTGCGCAGCTCGGGCTGGCGCTCCACCTGGCCCAGGTCGTACACGTCGTCGTCTTCGAACACGACCTCGCCGCCGGGCGGGAACGCGCCTCCCCCCGCGGCCTCCTGCGCCAGCCGATCGTTCTCCCGGGCGATGGAATCCGCCATCCGCACGCTGTCCACCGCCGCCTGCACCATCTCCTGCTGGCGGCGGATGCGGGCGATGGAATCCGCCTCCGCCTGGCGCGCGATGGAATCGAGCGCGGCGCTGTCCGGCCCCGTCACCGCCGCGACCTGCGGCTCGGATGATTCCCACGGCTGCAGGTACGCCAGCGCCCCCGCCGCGCCCAGCCCCAGCACGAGCACGGCGGGGAGCATGGACCCGCGGCGCGGCGGGGGCGGGGCCGCGCCGGCACCCCGCCGTCCGACCGGCACCGCGGCGGGCGGGGACGACGGCGGCGGTCCGGCGGTCGCGCCCCGTCCAACCGGCGGGGCGGGGGCCGGCGGCGGCGCCATCCCCGCGTGCAGCGTCCCCTCGTCCGCGGGGCTGGCGAAGAGCGTGACGTCGTCGTCCGGCATCCCGGCGCCCATCCCGCCCGCGCTCCCGGCGATGACGGAGGCGGGGAGCGTGTCGAGCCCGGGCCCGTGGGCGGCCTCCAGCGCGCGGCCGAACGTCGCCGCGTCCGGCCAGCGGCGCAGCGGGTCCATCTCCAGCGCGCGGCGCAGCACGTCGCGCACGGCGGGCGTCACCTCGGCAAGCCCGTCGAGTGCGGCCAGCGCCGCCTCCGCCTCGGCCGCCTGCGTGGCCGCGTTGCCGGTGAAGGGACGCTGGCCGTTCAGCAGGTACAGCGCGACGGCGGCCAGGGAAAACACGTCCACGGCCGGCGTGAGCCCGCTCGCCCCGATCAGCTGCTCCGGCGCCGCGTACGTGGGCGAGAGCGCGTCGCGGCCGGCCATGGTGTGCGCCGGCTCGTCCAGCGCCAGCTGCGCGATCCCGAAGTCCAGGATGCGCACCTGCACCTCGCCGTGCTCATCCACCTCCAAGAAGAGGTTGCCCGGCTTCACGTCGCGGTGCACCAGCCCGCGCCGGTGCCCCGCCGCCAGCCCGCGCGCCGCCTGCGACACCACCGCCAGCGAGGCCGCGGGCGAAAGCCGCCGGCCGCCCGCCGTGCGGCTGGCCAGGTCCTCGCCCTCCAGCAGCGCCATCACCAGGTAGTCCAGCCCCAGCGTGTCGTCCGTGCCGAAGTCGTGGACCGTCACCACGTTGGTGTGCCGCAGCCCCGCCGCGAGCTGCGCCTCGCGGAGGAAGCGCCGCCGCAGCCGCTCGTGCTGCCCGTCGTCGGCGCCGGGGACCATGATGACCTTGAGCGCCACGGCGCGGCCCAGGCGCTGGTCCGTCGCGCGGTACACGGCGCCCATCCCGCCGCGGCCAATCACCTCGTCCACCAGGTAACGGTCGGCCAGAACGCGGCCGGTGAGCAGCCCTTCGAATCCGGACATTGAGCAGCGTGGGTGTGGCAGATCTCCATCTGCGCGAGCGGGCCGGGTGCGTCGGGGCACTGCCCTCCGTCCCCAATCAGCAGGGGACAGGCCACCAGACACGAGAACGGCCCGCGCCCTCCGCATGTTTCGCCGTACGCCCGGCCGATGCCGCGCCTTCCCGGCCCGTAGCCGCACAGGTGTTTCCCCCATATGCTTGGATGCGCGGACCCGCCGATCCCCGCCGATCCGCATCCGCGCACCCCACCCACCCTCCGCAGCCGGACGCCGACCATGGACGATTCCAATCCCCCGCCGCACGCAGACGGCCCCCTCCCCGCGGACGATCCCGGGCGGTCGCTCGCCGTCGTCCCTCCGCCGGATTCGCCCGGGCTGCGGCACCTGGCCATCGCGGGCGGCATCTACACCATCCTGGTGACGGGCGCGGACACCGCCGGCCGCTTCTGCATCGTGGAGATGCGCGTTCCGCCGGGTGGCGGGCCTCCGCCGCACCGCCACGACTTCGAGGAGACGTTCCGCGTGCTGGAGGGCGAGGTGGAGTTCACCTTCCGCGGCGAGAAGGTGACGGGCGGGACGGGCGCGACGGTCAACATCCCGGCCAACGCGCCGCACTCCTTTCGCAACACGTCGGACGGCCCGGCGCGGCTGCTGTGCATCTGCTCGCCGGCGGGCCAGGATGAGCTGTTCCTCGCCGTCGGCGATCCGGTGGAGAGCGCCGCTGGCCCCGCCCCCGTGCTCACCGACGCCGAGCGGGGGGAGCGGATCGCGAAGGTCGTCGCCCTCGCGTCCCGGTACCGGACGGAGCTGTTGAAGCCGTAGGCAGGCGGGCAGAATCAGCGGGAAGGAACAGCGAGGGATGGATGAATAACGATCGGCAGCGGAGGGCGAGAGAAAGCGATTGAAATCGCGGCTACAACTTCACACTGTCCGCCTCCGCGGACACCA
>DATING010001318.1:0-2914 GCA_035474555.1 Longimicrobium sp.
GCCGGAGCGATTGAAATCGCCGCTGGAAAGGCACGAAGTCCGCCTGCGCGGACTGCACGGCGGAGATCGCGCTGCACCTCATCATCTTCGCCCAGCCGGATCGCTCGACGCGCCCTCCGTACTCTTTACGCCGATCGTCGACATCAGGTGTCAGCACAGGGCTTTCTCGGGCGTTACTGCTCTGCCGAAAGGCAATCCCCAATCCGCCACTCCCAGCGGCGGAAGCACGAATTTCCAATCGAGGAACCATGAAGAAGCTGACTCTCCGCCTGGACGACCTGCGCATCGACACGTTCCAGACCTCCAACGAGTCCGCCGCGCGCGGCACCGTCGTGGGCAACGCACCCACCGTCATCGGCAACACCTGCAATGCGTCGTGTCCGTACACCTGCGGCATCATCCCGCAGACGGAGAACTGCCGCGCTGGCGCCCTGGACACCCAGAACTGCCCGGTCTGCGGCTGAACCGGCTCGTCCTGATGGAAGAAAGCGCGCGGTCCCGTTTGGGGCCGCGCGTTTTTTCTCCATGGGCACTGGGAGATGAGGCAGGCAATCGCGATTCCGCCGGTTGGGGATGTGCGGCGGGACGGATCCGTCGCGGCGTGGGGGTCAATCGCGGGAGAGGAGATCCTTCGGTCGGCGCCACAGGGACCGGCACGGGAGGGGATCGGCGGCGCCTCCCTCAGGAAAACAAGCGCTGGGGTCAACACTAGGCGGTGGTCTTGGAGTACTGGCGGACGGCGAGGGCCAGCACGACGACGCCGTAGACCGTCAGCACCAGCAGGGGCGTGCGGATGTCGGCGAGGCCGGCGCCCTTTACCAGCACGGCGCGCATGATGACGATGAAGTGCTTGACCGGACTGGCCTCCGCCACCCACTGCGCCCACCCTGGCATGCTCATCACGGGCGTGAACAGGCCGCTCATCAGCAGGTAGACGAGGTTGATGGCGTAGCTAAGGAACATGGCCTGCTGCTGCGTCTCGGCCACCGTGGACACCCACAGCCCGATCCCCAGCGCGCACGCCAGGTAGATCATCGCCACGCCGAACACCAGCAGCAGGCTGCCGCGCATGGGGATGCCGAACACCACCCGCGCCAGCAGGAGCCCGAACGCCAGGTCGGCCAGGGCGATGAGCCAGAACGGGAGCAGCTTGCTGGCGATGAACTGCGCCCGGGTGACGGGGGTGACGTTCATCTGCTCCAGCGTGCCGATCTCCTTCTCCCGCACGATGTTCATGGCGCCGATGGTGGTGGCGATGATCGTCACCAGCACCACCAGGATGCCGGGCACCATGTAGTGCGTGTAGTTGAGCCCCGGGTTGTACCAGCCGCGCGTCGTCAGCTCGATGCGGGGCACGCCGGGCGCGGGCGCATCCGCCCCATCCACCGTGCGCGGGGTGGGGCGCAGCTCGCGGCCCAATTCGGCGGAGTAGGACGCGAGGATGCGGGAGGCGTAGGAGCGCAGCACGCCGGCCGCGGCGCCGTCCTCGGCATTGAAGACGAGCTGCACGGTCGCGTGCCCCTCGCGCACCAGGTCGCGCTCGAAGCCGGCGGGCACGCGCAGAAGGGTGGTGACGTCGCGGTCCAGCATCCGTTCGTCCGCCGCCGCGGCGGACGCGGAGGCGCCGGCCAGCTCGAAGCGGCCGCTCGCCACCATCCGCTGCACCAGGCCGCGCGACAGGGACGAGTGATCTTCATCCACCAGGTACATCCGCGAGCGGCGGATCTCGAAGGTGGCGGCGCTGGAAAGGAGGAGCAGCTGCACCACGGGGACGATCAGCAGCATCCGCAGCATGGCCCTGTCGCGCCGGATTTGCAGGAACTCCTTGCGGAGGAGAAAGCGAAGGGTACGCATCCGCATCACCCCAGGCGGACGTTGAAGCGGCGCACGGCTACGGCCAGCAGCACGAGCGTCATCCCCGCCAGCACGAGGGTCTCCTGCCACAGGTGCCCCAATCCCACGCCCTTGAGCATGATTCCCCGCGAGATGAGGATGAACCACGTGCCGGGGATGGCGTTCGTCACCGGCTGCAGCCATCCGGGCATGCTGGCGATGGGAAAGATCATCCCGGAGAGGATGGTCGTCGGCATCATCAATCCCAGCAGCGCGCCCATCATGGCCGTGCGCTGCGAGCTCGTGACCGCGGCGATGAGCACGCCCAGGGTGAGCGAGGTGACGATGAAGAGCAGGCACTCCGCCAGCAGCAGGAGCAGGCTGCCGCGCAGGGGGACGCGGAACACGAACCACGCAGCCGCCAGCACCGTCAGCACGTTCGCGAAGCCGAGGACGAGGTACGGCAGCACCTTGCCGACGATGATCTGCCACGCCTTGAGCGGCGAGACGAGCAGGATCTCCAGCGTGCCGCGTTCTTTCTCCCGCGACAGCGAGATGGCGGACATGAGCGCGGAGACCACCGTCAGCACCAGCGCGATGAGGCCGGGGATGAAGAGGTTGACGCTGGCCAGCGTGGGGTTGAAGCGCATCCGCACGGCCGCGTCGATGTGTGTGGCGCCGCCGCCCTCGCGCAGCCCGCGCTCGTACTCCTGCACGACGGCGCTGGCGTAGGCCTGCATGGTGGCGCCCGTGTTGGGGTCGGTGGCGTCGGTGATCACCATCACCGGCGCACCTTCTCCCCTCGCGAGCGCGCGCGCGAAGCCGGGGCGCAGCACCAGGGCCTGGTCCACGCGCCCGGCCGCGAACGAGCGGGAGAGGGCGTCGGTGGACGGCAGCACCTCCACCACGCGGAAGAGGTCCGTCGCGGCGAAGCGGCCGCGCAGGGCCAGCGTGGACGCGTCCGGCACGGGGTCCACGATGGCCAGGCGCACGCCGCGCACGTCCGTCCGCAGCGCGAACCCGAAGAGGACCACCTGCGCGAGGGGGAGAAAGAGCAGGATCAGCAGCGTCTGCCGGTCGC
>DATING010001319.1:0-4170 GCA_035474555.1 Longimicrobium sp.
CGGCCATCCCGGCGAGCATGGTGGGGAGCACGCGCAGGCCGGAGAGCCAGTCCACCTCCGCCGGGTTGGCCGGGCGCCCCATGAAGTGCACGATGGCGTACACGGCGCTGCTCCACGCCAGCGCCGCCGTCCAGCGCATGGCCCGCCGCAGCCCGCCAAAGATGGCGCCGCGAAAGAGCAGCTCCTCGATGACGGCCACGATGAGCGCCGTGGCCAGCGCGCCCACGAACTGCCCCGCGAACTCGCCTGGGTCGCGCGGCTTGAGGGTGCGTCCCCCCGCCGCCAGCGCGACCAGGCAGACCGCCGCCAGCGAGACGAATCCCAGCGCGAACGAGGCGCCGAAGTGCTTCCAGCGGATGCCCCCCTGCGGCACGCCCGCCTCGCGCCAGCTGCGGATGCCCGCCCCGCGGATGTACAGCGGCAGCCCGATGAGCGCCGTGAGCATGAGGGCGCGGTTCACGTAGCGGGCGAACGGCATCCGCGCGACGGACTCCAGCGCGGGGACGCCGTCCGCGAGCGCGCGCACGCCCAGGTACAGCCACGGCGCCAGCAGCGCGCCGCCCGCGAACACGGCGAGCAGGTACAGCGCCAGCGCGCGGACGGGGCGGCCGTCGCGGGGTCCGGGGACGTCGGCGTAGGGATGTCGGGTCAAGGGTGGCGGCGGGGTGCGGCGGGTGGATCGTCAACGGGCAGGCAAGATACGGCGGAGCGCGCCGCCCGCGCACCCTCCCGGCAAATACGGGATCCGCCGATCCGCCGTTGCAGGCTTTCCCCTGTACCCTGTCCCCTGTAACCCGCAGGATCGGCTCGCGCCCAACGGCCGCGACGTGGCCCCGTCCGTTTCGCCTCGCCTCCACTCGTGCGAAACGGCGGAGCCCCGCCCGGGACTCCGCCGTTCCGCATCCCTGCTCCGCCCATCTGCGTTCAGCCGCTACTGTGATCCGTAGATCCCGAGCGAGTAGTAGCACACGGAGGTGTCGCAGCTCGCCATCGTCACCCGGACGGTGTGCTCGCCGCTCACGGAGGGCGTCAAGATGAGCACCGGGAAGTCGTCCGCGGCCACGTCGCTCTCCAGCAGCGTTCCATCGGGGTCGTAGATCCGCAGGTCCACGTCGTCGCAGTCCGTGTCGCAGGCGCCGCGCAGCACGTAGGCGACACCGGCGTCCAGGCGCACGCGGATCGACTTGGAGCCGCCGCCGCGCAGCGAACCGGTCTCGTACTCGTGCGTGCGGACGATCCCCTCGTCGGCCAGCACCTCCTCGCCCGATTCCAGGAAGCCGATCACCTGCGCCTCCCACCGCTCGCGGGTGGCGGTGGAGCGCGGCGGCACCTGTCCGCCCGCCCGGGTGGACCCCGAACGCGGAGACGGGGATTCGCCCACGGAAGCCAGGCCGCCGGACGCGCGCGGCAGCAGCGAACGTGCAAAGCGCTGGGGCGGGTCGCCGGTCTCCAGCAGGGGGCGGACGTACCGCACGGGGACGGCGTAGTTCAGGTTCTGCCCGCCCGCCAGCACCATGGTGGCGACGCCGATCACTTCCCCGCGCGCATCCATCACGGGCCCGCCGGACGAGCCGGACGAGATCGGCGCCGAAATCTGGATCATCGACACGCCTTCCACGGTGCGGGTGGCGCTCACCAGCCCGTCGCTGAAGGTGCTCGTCTGCCCCAGGGGATTGCCCATGGCGTAGACCTCGGCCCCCACGGCGGCGGCAGTGTCGCTGCCCAGGCGCAGGCTCACGGCGCCTTCCACGGGAACCTTGAGCACCGCCACGTCGCGGCGCGGGTCGGAGGTGACGTAGTAGACGTTGTCGTACACCTCGCCCCCGGACGTCTCCACCTGCAGCGCGTGGGCGTCCTCGATGACGTGGAAGTTGGTGACGATGACGCCGTCCGGGCTCACGAAGAACCCGCTGCCCTGCCCGGCGACCTGGCCGCGCGGGCCCAGGGCGCGAATCTGCACGGTCGCGGGCTGCGCGGCCGCAGCGATCTCGCGGGGCGTCAGGGTCTGTCCCCGCGCGGGGGAGGACGCGAGACCGGCGGCGGCCACGAGGGCGAGACCGGGGAGCGCGCGCAAGCGCATCATCGGCAATCCGTGGTACAGGGTGCAGGAGCGCGACCGGCGACCGTCGTACCGGCAACGCACGGCGCTTGCCACTTGACGGCCACGGCTGACCCTACGCTGCAACGCGCTGCCAGGATTCGACTTCCGCGATCCGGGGAGAATGCCCGTCATGGAAGGACGAAACCCAGACGTACGAGGAATGTCCCACAATGTCCTCGATCGTCCCTCCTCCTCCCCATCATGCCACGCGTCTGAAGAAACCCCGCCCGCGAGACGCTGCGGGAGGATGAAGGCAGACGCGGCTCGGGCGGGGGACAGGGGAACAGAAGGGCGATCGGAATCGGAAGGAGGAACGTCTGCTCCGTGTCGCTCCGCACTCCCTCGACCTTCTTCTTTCGAACACTGCCCGCTTACTGGATGGCGCCGGCGTGACCCGTGACGCGGCGCAGCAGGCCCACCTGCCCGCCGTGGTACCACTCGTGGCCCAGCAGAAAGACGAGCGAATCCCCCAGCGTGCCCTTGCCGGACGGCTGGGCGAACGTGGCCTCGTCCGCCGCGGCGACCTGGGCGCGCAGGCGGTCGTACGACTTCTCCAGCGCATCCTTGAGGGTCTCCAGCGCCTGCACGTCCCCGCCGTCGCCGGTGACGGGGCGGGAGCCGCGGGCGTAGCGGGCGGACACCGCCTCGTCCAGCAGCGCGGGCTGGCCCATCATCACCAGCATCGTGTCCCGGTGCGCCACGATGTGCCCCAGCACCCAGTTGATGCAGTTGCCGCCGCCCTCGGGGTGGATGAGCGACTCCTCGTGCGTCACCCCCTCCAGGTTCATCCCCAGCGAGCGGTTGCTGAAGTCCAGCAGGCGAAGGACGGGCTGTGCATCCATGGGCGGCTCCGGCGGCGGGATCGGTTGCGGACCCGTGGATAGTACCCCCTCCGCGCCGCCGGCGCGAGCAATCCCGCGTCTGCGGGGGACGGCGCCGCCCTCCTTTCCCTCCCTGCCATCCGCCGGGGCGAAGTGCGGCGAAGACCGGCATCCCGTGCCCATCCTCCGGCCGGCACGATGCCGCCCAATCGGCATCGGATCGGCCCCGCAAGCGCGATGTTCCTTGCTTCATCCGTCCTCTGCTACATATTTCTCGTATCCCCATGGCTCGCCACCGGTGCCCGGAGCACACGATCCAGCCGCTCGCAGATCCCGCGGGTGACGCATCCGCCTCGCCCGTCGCACAGGGCGTGTGGCGCATCACCACCCCCCTGCCCTTTCGCCCGCCGGAGGTGCACGCATACCTGGCGGCGCTGGACGGCGGCGGATGGATGCTCGTGGACGGCGGGCTGAACACCGACGCCGCCTGGAACGCGCTGGAGGCCGGCGTCCGCGCCGTGGCGGGTGGATGGGACGGCATCCGCATCCACGTGGTCACGCACATGCACATGGACCACGTGGGGCTGGCGGCGCGGGTGCGGGAACGGAGCGGCGCGGCGGTGTGGATGGGGCGGCTGGACGCGGAGCGGATGGCGCACGCCGCCGCCCACCCGGACGAGGAGGCGGAGTACCGGGCCGCGCTCCTCGTGCGCTGCGGCGCCCCGGACGAGATGGTGCGGGCCCTGGAGGAGATGCGCCGCGAGACCGGCTCGCTCGCCCCCACGGTGACGGTCGACGGGATGCTGGACGGCGACGAGGGCGAGATCCCCGGCGCGCCCGCGTGGCGCTTCGCCTGGACGCCGGGGCACACGGCGGGGCACGTCTCGCTCTTTCGCCCCGCGGACCGCGTCGTGATCGCGGGCGACGCCGTGCTGCCGCGCATCACCCCCACGCTGGGCGTGAACCGGCAGCGGACGGACCCCGTGGGCGACTACGCGGCGGCGCTGCGGCGACTGGAGGCGCTGGCGCCCTCCCTGGTCCTTCCCGGCCACGGCGCTCCGCCGGAAGACGGGGTGGAGCGCATCCGGGAGCTGGGCGCGGCGGCGGACGCGGAGACGGACACCGTCGCCGCGTTGCTGGACGCGGAGCCGCGCAGCTGCTGGGAGGTGGTGGACGCGCGCTACCCGGGGCGCGAGATGCCGCCCTCCACGCGCATGCTGGCGCTGCGGGAAACGCTGGCGCACCTGG
>DATING010001320.1:0-2027 GCA_035474555.1 Longimicrobium sp.
ATCCCCGAGATCGGCGTCGCGTTCGCCGAGCCGGTGGAGCCGGGCTTCGTAGCCGCGGCGGCGGGCATCGGCGGGGTGGAGTCGGTGAGCCCCGACATCGAGCTGCAGTACACGGCCACGGACGCGCAGGGCGGCGCCGCCACGGAAGTCTCCGCGGAGGGCGTGCTGATCTCGGACGAGGCCTCGGTCGCGAGCGCCAGCCTGGGTGACGACGAGACCTTCTACTCGTTCCAGTGGGCGCCCGCCGCCGTGAACGCGCCCGAGGCGTGGGCCGCCGGCGTGACGGGCCGCGGGGTGCGCGTGGCCATCGTGGACGGCGCCATCTACAACAGCCACCTGGACCTGCAGGCCAACGTGGACGTGGCCGCGTCGGCCTCGTTCGTCCCGGGCTTCGCGTACAACCAGGACGTGGGCACGATGTGGCACGGCACGCACGTGGCCGGCATCGTGGCCGCGCGCGACAACGGCATCGGCACGGTGGGCATCGCGCCCAACGCCACGCTCATCGGCGTCAAGGTGCTGCACAACGGCACGGGCAGCCACAACGCCATCCTGAACGGCATCATGCACGCCGCGCGCTCGCGCGCCGAGGGCGGCGCCGAGGCGGACATCATCAACATGAGCCTGGGCGCCACGGTGAACTACCGCGGCAACTGGGGCAGCGCGGACTTCCGCGTCGCGTTCCGCGAGCTGCAGAAGGCGTACGACCGCGCCACGCTCTACGCGCACCAGCAGGGCGTCACCATCATCTCCACCACGGGCAACGAGTCCGTGAACTACGACGCCAACAAGGACCTGTTCAAGTTCCCCGCCGAGAACCAGCACGTGATCTCCGTCTCCGCCACGGGCCCCATCGGCTGGGCGCGCGGTGCCCGCAACTTCTCGACGCTGGCGTACTACTCCAACTTCGGAAAGTCCATCACGGGGCTGTCGGCCCCGGGCGGCAACGCGGCGCTGCTGGTGGTGAACGGCGACGGGGGCTCCTGCACGGTCACGGGCACGCTCCGCACGCTGACCAACGCGTGCTACGCCTTTGACATGATCATGAGCACGGTGCGCGGCAGCGGCGCGGCCACCACCAGCTACAACTGGACGCAGGGCACCAGCATGGCGGCCCCGCTCGTCTCGGGCGTGGCGGCGCTGATCATCGAGCGCAGCGGCGGCACGGCCACCCCGGCGCAGGTGCGCGCGGCCCTGCAGCGCGGCGCGACGGACCTGGGCAAGCCGGGCGAGGACGCGGAGTACGGCGCCGGCTGGGTGAACGCCTTCCGTTCCATCCAGTAGTCAGCCTCTCCTGGACGAAGGGAGCCCCGGAGCGAACGTCGCTCCGGGGCTCCTTTGTCTTTTGCGGCGTCCCTGCGGTCGTGCCCGGAGCCCGGTCCCGGTTGGCGCGCGGGGTGTCAGGGCATTTGAACGCAGAGTTCGCAGAGTACAAAAAGAGAGTTCGCAGAGAACTGACGCGTGGTTCTCCTCTGCGAACTCTCCTTTACACTCTGCGAACTCTGCGTTGTGTCGTTTCTGCCTGCCATCGGCCCCGATCAGCGGAACGGCAGGGGCTGCGGCTCGGGCGGCAGGCCGGCCTCCTCGCGGCGGCGGGCGCGGACGGCGGGGCGGTACTCTTCCATGTAGTAGATCATGCAGCCCAGAAAGGGCGCGAGCATGATGGCGATCGCCCACCGCGTGCTCCCGGAGCGCAGGGCGTGGCGCATCAGCACCAGGTGCGCCAGCGCCATGGGAATCAGGACGATCAGCCACTGCGGGTGTTCCATCCGTTCCTCACGGGTCAGGGCAGCGTGCATCCATCCAACGATGCAGTCCGCCGCCGCGCCCGGCAAGGGGAATGATACAAAAACCGAAAAAGGCTGGGTGAGATAATTTCTTTGTCCCGGATTCGGCCTGATCCCTCCCCTCCCGGCACGACATCGGCCGGAAAGCAATCCGCTTCCCGGCCGATGCGACGTGGAGGAACTCCGCCGATCACCCTCCGCGTCCTCTCCGTTTTCCTCCGCGTCTCCGCGTGAGGCCCC
>DATING010001321.1:0-9680 GCA_035474555.1 Longimicrobium sp.
GCGAACGGACAGGGGACGAACGCGGCGGCGGTCATCGCCGGCTTGCCCAGGTAGCCGCGCGCCACGCCGATGCCGGCCATGTACACCTCGCCGGGCACGCCCGTGGCCACGGGCTGCAGCCGCGCGTCCAGCACGTACGCCTGCTGGTTCTCCAGCGGCCTGCCGATGGGCGGCAGCCCCACGCCCTCCAGCGGCACCTCGCTGCTGGTGCTGACCACGGAGTTCTCCGTGGGCCCATAGATGTTGATGAGCCGCACGCCCGGCACGGGCCGCTGCCGCAGCGCCTCGCCGCCGACGCTTACCACGCGCAGGGCACGGGGCCGCGGCGCGCCGCGGTGCATGGCGTCCAGGAGGGCCTCCACCGCCGGCGTGCTGCCGGCCCACGCGCTGATCCCCCGCTCGTCCATCCAGCGCAGCAGCCCGCGCGGGTCCAGCCGCAGCGCGTCGGGCGCCATGTACAGCGTGGCGCCGCCCGTGAGCGGGGCCCACATCTCCACGATGGTGACGTCGAAGCCGGGGCTGGCGATCACCATCGCGTGGTCGCCGGGGACGGTGCCGTGCACGTCCCGGTGCCAGCCCGCGGTGTTGACCGGACCCCGGTGGTGCATGGCCACGCCCTTGGGCTGCCCCGTGCTGCCGGAGGTGAAGATGATGTACGCCAGGTTGTCCGGGTCCACCGCCACCTGCGGCGCGTCCGCGGATTCCATCGCCAGCGCATCCGCCTCCTCGTCAAGCGCCAGGACCGGGATCCCGGCCCCCTCCACCCGCCCGCGCAGCGACGCGTGGGTGAGCACGGCGACGGCGCCCGCGGCCTGCAGCATGTACGCGGCGCGTTCCGCGGGGCCGGTGGGGTCCAGCGGGACGAACGCGCCCCCCGCCTTCATCACCGCCAGCTCGGCCACGACGAGGGCGGCGGAGCGCGGCAGGACCACGCCCACGCGCGTCTCCGGCCCCACGCCCATCCGCACCAGCCGGTGCGCCAGGCGGTTGGCCCCGGCCTCCAGCTCGCCGAAGGTGAGCGTGGCGTCGTCCGCCACCACGGCGGGGACGTCCGGATGCAGCCGGGCCTGGGCCTGGACCTGCGCGTGGATGGGCGACGGGTCGTGCGGCGTCTGGTTGCCGTTGCGCTCGTGGATGACGATCCGCCGGTCCTCCGCCGTGATCATGGGCAGGGTGCTGACGGGCGCGTCCGGATCGGCCACGGCGCCGGCGAGCAGGAGGGCGAAGTGCTCCCCCATCCGCCGCACGGTGGATTCATCGAACAGGTCGCTGGCGTACTGCAGGCCGCCGCGCAGCACGCCGTCCGTCTCGGCCATGGCCAGCCCCAGGTCCACCTTGGCGCTGGCGACGTCCGGCTCCGTGGCGTCGATCATCAATCCCCCGAAGCCGCCGCCCTCCCCCGACGTGCCGCCGGACTGCATGCTGAACATCACCTGGAAGAGGGGATGGCGGGCCAGGCTGCGCTCGATCTTCAATTCCTCCACCAGCCGCTCGAACGGCACCTCCTGGTGCGCGAACGCGTCCAGGGCCACCGTCCGCACCCGGTCCAGCAGCTGGCGGAAGGTGGGGTCACCGGACACGTCCGTCCGCAGGGCCAGCGTGTTCAGGAAGACGCCGATCAGCCCCTCCGTCTCGCGCGGCGTGCGGCCGGCGATGGGGCTGCCGATCACCACGTCGTCCGTGCCGGACCAGCGCTGCAGGAGCAGGGCGTAGGCGGCCAGCAGCGCCATGAACGTCGTGGCGCCGCTCTTCCGCGCCAGCTCGCCGATCGCGACGCTGACTTCCGCGGGGATGTGGAAGGGGACGAACCCGCCGCGGTAGCTCTGCACGGCGGGGCGCGGGCGGTCCGTGGGCAGCGCCAGCGTGGGCGCGCCCTCCAGCGCGCGCCGCCAGTGCGCCAGCTCGCCCTCCAGCGCCGCACCCTGCATGCGGTTGCGCTGCCAGAGCGCGTAGTCCGCGTACTGCACGGGGAGCGGGGCCAGCGCCGCCGGCCGCCCCTCCAGCGCCGCCTCGTAGAGCTCCGACAGCTCGCGGAAGAGGATGCCCAGCGACCACGCGTCGCCTACGATGTGGTGCATCGAGAGCAGCAGCAGGTGGTCGTCCGCGCCCATCCGCAGCAGCTGCGCGCGGATCACGGGCCCGTTCGCCAGGTCGAACAGCGTCGCCACCTCGATGTCCGTCCGCCGCAGGGCCTCCGCCTCGCGCGCGTCCTCCGGCAGCGCCGACAGGTCGTGCACGGGCAGGGCGACGCGGACGTCGGGGAGGATGACCTGCACGGCGTTGCCGTCCTTCATCCGGAAGACGGTGCGCAACGCTTCGTGCCGGGCGACCAGGCCGTCCAGGGCGCGGCGGAAGGCGTCCGCGTCCAGCGGGCCGCGCAGCCGCAGGGCCATGGGCATGATGTAGGCGTTCGCGGCCGCGCCCAGCTGCTCCACGAACCAGAACCGCTGCTGCGCGAACGAGAGCGGGATGTCACCCTCGCGCGGCATGGGGACCAGGGGCGGCAGCGCGGCCGATCCCCCCGCCCGGGCCGACACGGCGCGCGCGGCCAGGCCGGCCACCGTGGGCTCCTCGAACAGCGCCCGCAGGGGCAGGTCGATGCCGAACGCGTCGCGGATGCGCGACACCACCTGCGTGGCCCGCAGCGAGTGCCCGCCCAGGTCGAAGAAGTTGTCGTGCACCCCCGGGCGCACCTCCAGCACGCGCTCCCAGATGGCCGCGACCAGCTCCTCCGCCGGCGTCCGGGGAGGCACGCGGGTGGCGGCGGACGCCGTCGCGTCCGGCTCCGGGAGCGCGCGGCGGTCCACCTTGCCGCTGGGGGTGAGCGGAAGCGCATCCAGCACCACCCACAGCGCCGGCACCATGTAGTCCGGCAGGTTCGCCGCGACGTGCGCCCGCAGCTCCGGGCCGGACACGGCGGACGCTTCGACCGGGACCACGTAGGCGACCAGACGGCGCTCCGAGCCCTCGCCGCGCACGGCCACGGCGGCCTCGCGCACCTGCGGATGGATGCCGATGACGGCCTCCACCTCACCCGGCTCGATGCGGAAGCCGCGGATCTTCACCTGGAAGTCCGTGCGGCCCACGTACTCCAGCTCGCCGGACGGGAGCCAGCGCGCGCGGTCGCCCGTGCGGTACAGGCGCGATCCGGCCGCGCCGAACGGGTCCGGGACGAACTTCTCCGCCGTGAGCGACGGGCGGCCCAGGTAGCCGCGGGCCAGCGCCGCGCCCCCCGCGTACAGCTCGCCGGGGACGCCGACCGGCGCCGGCTGCATCGCCTCGTCCAGCACGTACAGCCGCGTGTTGTCCACCGGCGCACCGATGGGCGGCAGCAGCGGCCACGTCCCCGCGTCCTCCGCGAGACGATGCGCGCTGATGACGTGCGTCTCCGACGGGCCGTACTGGTTGTCCAGCCGCACCGCCGGATTCGCGCGATGAAACGCGACCAGCTGCGGCGTGGAGCGCAGCGCCTCGCCCGCGGTGATGATCTCGCGCAGCTCCGGCAGGCGCGCGTCTTCCGCCGTCTCCGCCAGGTTCTGCAGCGCGGCGAAGGGGAGGAAGAGGCGCTGGATGCGGTGCGTGCGCAGATACGTGACGAGCGCCTCCGCGTCCCGCCGCGTGTCGTCATCCACCAGCACGAGCGATCCGCCCGCGGCCCAGGTGCTGAAGATCTCCTGGAACGAGACGTCGAAGCTGAGCGATGCGAACTGCAGCGTGCGCGCGGCCGCATTCTCCCCGAACCGCGCCAGCTGCCAGCGCAGGAGGTTGACCAGCGCGCGGTGCGGCAGCGCGGCGCCCTTGGGCCGGCCCGTGGAGCCGGAGGTGTAGAGGACGTACGCCAGGTCCTCGGGATGCACGTCCACCGCGAGCGCATCGGCCGATTCCGCGGCGATGGCGTCCGCGTCCGCATCCAGGCGCAGCAGCGGCGTGGCCGTCCCCGGCAGGCGCGCGGCGACGTCCGCCGTGGTGATGAGGACGGCGGCGCGGCTGTCCTCCAGCATGTACGCCACGCGATCCGCGGGATAGTTGGGATCCACGGCCACGTATCCGCCCCCCGCCTTGAGCACGGCGAGCACGGCGGCCGGCATCTCCACTGAGCGCTCCAGGCAGACCGCCACGCGCACGTCCGGCCCCACGCCCATCGCCACGAGACGGCGGGCGATGCGGTTCGCGCGCGCATCCAGCTCCCCGTACGACAGCGTGTCCCCGGTCCACTCCAGCGCGGGCGCGTCCGGCGTGAGCGCGGCCTGCTGCGCGAACAGGTCGTGCACGCAGACGCCCTCCGCCGCGGGGCGCTCCGTCGCGTTCCACCGCTCCAGCACGTCCGCGCGCTCCGCGTCCGCCAGGATGGCGTGGGCGGAGAGGGGTGCGCCGGCGTCGCGGGCGGCGGCGCGGAGGACGGCGTCCAGGTGCGCCATCATCCGGCCGACCGTGGATGGATCGAAGAGCGCGACCGCGTACTCCACGCCGCCCACGATCTGGTCCCCCGCCTCCAGGATGCCGACCGTCATGTCGAAGCGCGACGTGCCCAGCTGGGCATCGAGCGCCGTCATCACCGCATCCCCCAGGCGGACGCCCGCGTCGGATTCGTCCCCGGCAGGATCGGCATCCCCCGCGGGGCCGGCGGTCTGGTGCGTGAGCATCACCTGGAAGAGCGGCGAATGGCTCAGCGAGCGCTCGGCCTTGAGCTCGTCCACCAGCTTTTCGAACGGGACGTCCTGGTGCGCGTACGCCTCCAGCGTGGTCTCGCGCACGCGCCCCAGCAGCGCGCGGAACGACGGGTCGCCGGAGAGGTCCGCCCGCAGCGCCAGCGTGTTGCTGAAGAAGCCGATGAGCGGCTCTAGCTCGCGCCGGGGGCGGTTGATGATGGGCGTGCCGATGACCACGTCGTCCTGCCCGCTCCACCGGCGCAGCACGGCCGCGAACGCCGCCACCAGCACCATGAACACGGTGGATCCCCCGCCTCGCGCCAGCTCGCGCGCGGCCTGCGCGCCCTCCGGACTGATCTCGAAGCGGTGCACGGCGCCGCGCAGGTCCTGCACGGCGGGGCGCGGCCGGTCGAAGGGGAGGTCCAGCGTGGCCGGCGCGCCGCCCAGCTTGCCGCGCCAGTACGCCAGCTGCCGCTCCAGCTCGTCGCCGGTGAGCCAGGCGCGCTGCCACGCCGCGTAGTCCGCGAACTGAAGCGGCAGCTCCGGCAGGGGAGACGGCTCGCCGCGGCGGAAGGCGTCGTACAGCGCGCCCATCTCCTCGAACAGCACGGTGCCGGCGCGCGCGTCCGTGGCGGCGTGGTGCATCACCACCATCAGCCCGTGCACGTCGTCGCGCAGACGGTAGAGCGTGGCGCGCACCATGGGCCCGCGGCGCAGGTCGAACGGGCGGCGCCCCTCCTCCGCCATCCGCGCCTCCGCCTCGTCCTCCGAAAGCGTGGAGAGGTCGACCGTCTCCATCCGCCACCCGTCCGCCGGGAGCACGCGCTGTAGGGGGCCCGCGTCGCCGGGCTCGAAGACCGTGCGCAGCACCTCGTGGCGGCGGACGATCTCCGCCAGCGTGCGACCCAGCGCATCCGCGTCCAGCGGCCCGCGCAGCAGCAGGCCGAAGGGCACGTTGTACACGGGCGAGCCGGGATCCAGCTGCTCCAGGAACCACAGCCGCTCCTGGGAAAAGGAGAGCGGGATGGGCTGGGTGCGATCGGCGAGCGGAATCCCCTCCGCCGCCGCGTTGGAATCGTCGCCCCGCAGCGCGTCGATGCGGCGCGCCATACCGTCCAGCGTGGACGACTCGAAGACGGCGCGCAGGGGGAGCTCCACCCCGAACGCCTCGCGGATGCGCGACAGCAGCTGCGCCGCCAGCAGCGAGTGGCCGCCGAGCGTGAAGAAATCGTCCGCCGCGCCCACGCGCTCCGCCGACAGCAGCGCCTGCCACAGCGGCGCCAGCTCCCGCTCGGTGTCCGTGGACGGCGCGACCCACTCCGCGCCCTCCGCCGCCTCCGGCGCGGGGAGCGCCTTGCGGTCCACCTTGCCGCTGGCGGAGTTGATGGGGAGCGCGTCCAGCACCGTGAGCGTGGCCGGGACCATGTACTCCGGCAGCAGCCCGCGCAGGTGGGCGCGAAGGATAGCCGGGAGCTCCGGGTCCGCGTCCGCGGCCACGTACCCGGCCAGGCGCAGTCCCGCCGCGTCCGGCAGCGCAGCCACGGCCGCGTCGCGCACGGCGGGGTGGGCGCGCAGGGCGGCCTCGATCTCCCCCGGCTCCACGCGGTAGCCGCGCACCTTGACCTGCTGGTCCACGCGGCCCAGGTACTCCAGCATCCCGTCGTCCCGCCAGCGCACGCGGTCGCCCGTGCGGTACATCCGCGCGCCGGGAACGTCCGAGAACGGGTCCGGGACAAAGGCGGCGGCCGTGAGCGCCGGCCGCCCCAGGTAGCCGCGGGCCAGCAGCGCGCCGCCCACGTGCAGCTCGCCCGCGACCCCCGCGGGAACGATGCGCATCGCCGCGTCCAGCACCCGCAGCTCCCGCCCCCGCGACGCCGGCCCGATGGGCGAGCGGGCGGCCGTGGCGGCGTGGTCGCCGTCCACCCGCCACACGGCGGCCGTGACCAGCGACTCCGTGGGGCCGTATCCGTTCAGCAGCCCGCCGTCGCCCGGCAGCCGCTCCCACGCCGCGGCCGCGTCCGGGCGCATGGCCTCGCCGCCGGCCACGCACAGCCGCACCTGCCGCCGCAGCGCCGCCGCGGAGGGGGCGTCCGCCGTCACCTGGTGCCAGTAGGCGGTGGGCAGGAAGGTGAAGGTGACCCCCATCCGCCGGACCTCGCGGCCCAGCTCCGCCGGGCTCCACGGCTGCGGATCGCGCATGGCCACCGACGCGCCCGCGCGGAACGCCGTGAACAGTCCCTCCAGCCAGGGATCGAAGGTCAGCGCCGAGAACGGCAGCACCCGGTCCGCGGACGTCAGCGCGTACAGCTCCGCCGCGCCGGCGATGTGCAGCGACACGGGGCCGTGCATCACCCCCACGGGCTTGGGCCGGCCGGTGGAGCCGGAGGTGAAGAGGACGTACGCGAGCGTCCGCGGATCCACCGCCGGCAGCGCGACGGAGCCCACATCCCGCGCATCCGCCTCGTCCGTCTCATCCGTGCGGAAGACGGGGAGCGCGGTCGGCGGGAGCTGGTCCGCCAGGTGCGGCAGCGCCACGATGGCCACGGCCCCGCCGTCCTCCAGCGCCTGCAGCGTGCGCGCGGGGGGCGAGGCCGGGTCCAGGGGGAGAAAGGCGCCGCCGGACTTGAGCACGCCCAGCACGGCGACGACGGCGTCGATGGAGTGCTCGGCCAGGATGGCGACCGCCTGCTCCGGGCGCACGCCGGCCGCCACCAGCCGCCGGGCCAGGGCGGACGCGCGCGCATCCACCTCCCCGTAGGTCAGCACGGTGTCGCCCGCCAGCACGCAGACGGCGTCCGGCGTGGTGGCCGCGTGCCGGTCGAAGGCGGCGTGCAGGGGCTCGGCCATGGCGGGGAAGGCTGGCCCGTGGGCCCAGCCCTCCAGCCGCGCGAGCTCGTCCCCGTCCGGCGCCAGCAGCTCCGCCACGCGCGCGTCGGGATTGGCCGCCGCACGCTCCAGCGCCGTGGTCACCCAGCGAACGATGCGCTCCGCCGTCGCCGCCGCGTACACGTCCGCGGCCCACTCCAGCGACAGGTACAGGGTGCCGTCGTCCTCCTGCACGTCCAGCCCCAGGTCGAACTTGGCGAACTCGTACGCCAGCGCGTCGTCCTGGCCCATCTCCAGCGCGTCCAGCGACAGCTCCTCCTGCCGCGTGTTCTGCAGGCTCATCGTGGCCTGGAACAGCGGGTTGCGGCTCAGGTCGCGGGGCAGCTTGAGCTCCTCGACGATGCGCTCGAACGGCACCTCCTGGTGGCCCAGCGCGTCCAGCGTGGTCTCGCGCTCGCGCCGCACCAGCTCGCGGAAGGTGGGGTCGCCCGCCAGCGACGTGCGGAGCGGCAGCGTGTTCACGAAGAAGCCGATGAGCGGCTCCAGCTCGCGCCGCGTGCGCCCCGCCGTGGGCGTGCCCAGGACCACGTCGTCCTGCCCGGCCAGCCGCCCCAGCACGGCGCGGTACGCCGCCAGCAGGACGGCGAACAGCGTGGTCTCCTCGCGCAGGGCCAGCGCCTTGAGCGCGGTGCCCACGTCCGCGGACAGGGTCCACCAGGTGCGCTCGCCGCGGTGGCTCTCCACGGGCGGGCGGGGATGGTCCGCCGGCAGGTCCAGCACGGGCGGGGCGCCGGCCAGGGCCCCGCGCCAGTGGTCCAGCTGCCGGCGCAGCCCCGCCTCGCCCAGGTGCGCGCGCTGCCACACGGCAAAGTCGGCGTACTGCAGCGTGAGGGGCGGCAGGGGGTCCGGCCGGCCCTCGCGAAAGGCGGCGTAGAGCACGTTGAGCTCGCGGGTGAACACGCCCACGCTCCACCCGTCGCTGACGATGTGGTGCATCCCGCCCGTGATCACGTGCTCCTCGGGCCCCACGCGCAGCAGCCGGGCGCGGAAGATGGGTCCCCGGGCCAGGTCGAAGCCCGTGTTCATCTCCTCGTGCGAGATGCGCCGCACGGTGGCCTCGCGCTCCTCCGGGGGCAGGTGCGCCAGGTCCAGCACGGGGAGCGGCACGGGCACGTGCGGGTGCACCACCTGCACGGCCTGTCCGTCGCGCTCGGCGAACGTGGTGCGCAGCGACTCGTGCCGGGCGCGCAGGGCGTTGAACGCCTGCTCCATGGCCGCCGTGTCCAGCGGGCCCAGCAGCCGTCCCATGAGGGGCAGGTTGTAGCCGGCGTTGCCCGGGTCCATGCGGTCCAGCACCCACAGCCGCTGCTGGGCGAAGGAGAGGGGGAACTCGTTGGTCCCCTCGGCGCGCGGCACCGGCTGCAGCTCGACGGCAGCGGCGGCCGCGCCGCGCGACAGGCGCAGCTTCATCTCCAGAAGCCGCCGCTTTTCGGGCGGCAGCTCGGCCAGGCGCTTCATCAGGTCGGCACTGCTCATCGGGCCCTCTCCACGGTGTCGAACGCGTTCATCGTCGCCTTCATCCTTCCTGGCCCCCGGTCTCGGCCGCGGCCAGCAGCGCGTCCAGCTCCGCCTCGTCCAGCTCGCCCAGCTGCGCGGCGAGCATCTCGTCGCGCAGCGCGTCCACCTGGGCCGCCAGGGCACGCAGCCGCGGCGCCTCGAACAGGGTGCGCAGGGGCAGCTCCACCTCCATCGCCAGCCGCACCCGCGACATCAGCTGCATGGCCAGC
The DNA here is from genome assembly GCA_035474555.1 of Longimicrobium sp. GTDB lineage: Bacteria > Gemmatimonadota > Gemmatimonadetes > Longimicrobiales > Longimicrobiaceae > Longimicrobium. Next base: position 9,263 of record DATING010001321.1, read on the forward strand.
AGCGAGTGCCCGCCCAGCGCGAAGAACGAGTCCTCCGCGCCCACGTCCTCCACCCCCAGCAGCTCCGTCCACAGCGCCGCCAGCGCCCGCTCCGTCTCCGTCTCCAGCGCCGCGCGCTCCCTGGACGACGCGGGCCGGGGATCGGGGAGGGCGGCGCGGTCCAGCTTGCCGTTGGGCGTCAGGGGCAGCGCATCCACCGTGAGGATGGATGACGGCACCATGTGCTCCGGCAGCGTGGCCGCCAGCGCCGCGCGGACCTCGTCCTCGTCGATTTGGGCGGATGCGACCACGTACGCCGCCACGGTGCCGCCGCGCACGTCCGCCGCGGCGCCGTGGATGCCGGGGAGGCGGAGCAGCGCGGCCTCCACCTCGCCCAGCTCCACCCGGAAGCCGCGCACCTTTACCTGCAGGTCCGTGC
>DATING010001322.1:0-3653 GCA_035474555.1 Longimicrobium sp.
CCTCTCCCCCGGCCGCCTTTTCGCTCGTTCCTCGCGACGGCGGCCGACCCCTCCCCCAACTTCGGGGGAGGGGTGGCTGGAGGCGGCGTGTAGCCAAGTCTGCGGGGTATTGAGCGAGGGACGGGTTTTGTCTCCCTCCCCCGCGCAGTTTGCGGGGGAGGGCCGGGGAGGGGGGCGGGCGGCTGCCGGTGCGGAGCATGCTTCGCAGCGCGGGACCTCATCATCTTACGAACAGGCCGTACGTGCGGATTCTCTTCATTGCGGACGTGATCGGATCGCCGGGGCGGCGGGTGCTCAAGCAGCTGCTCCGGCTCATCAAGGGCGACGTGCGCGCCGACGTGGTCATCGCCAACGGCGAGAACTCGGCGGGCGGCTTCGGCATCACGCCGGCGGAGGTGGCGGAGTTCTTCGAGGCGGGCGTGGACGTGATCACCACGGGGAACCACGTCTGGGACAAGAAGGAGATCCTCAAGCTGCTGGACGAGGAGCCGCGCCTGCTGCGCCCGGCCAACTTTCCGCCGGGAAACCCGGGGCACGGCTCCGTGGTCCGCGAGTTCGGCGGCGTGCGGCTGGCGGTGATGAACCTGCAGGGGCGCACCTTCATGGCCCCCATCGACGACCCGTTCCGCGCGGCGGACGCCATGCTGGCCGAGCTCAAGGGGCTGGCGGACGTCATCGTGGTGGAGTTCCACGCCGAGGCCACGAGCGAGAAGCAGGCGTTCGCGCGGCACCTGGACGGGCGCGTGGCGGCCGTGGTGGGCACGCACACGCACGTGCAGACGGCGGACGAGCGCGTGCAGCCGAAAGGGACCGCGCGCATCACGGACCTGGGGATGACGGGCGGGCACGACGGCATCATCGGGATGAAGGCCGACATCTCGCTGGACCGGCAGCTGCGGCAGTCCAAGGGCGAGCGCATGCAGCCCGCGGACGGCGACCTGCGGGTGCAGGGCGCGGTGGTGGACGTGGATGAAAAGACGGGACTTGCGCGCTCCATCGAGCGTGTCGACGTTCCCTACGAGCGGGTGCTCCAGGGCGAGTTCAAACGGAAATAAGAGGATCGTGGCCAGGATCATCGACGGGACGGCGACCGCGCGCTCCATCCGCGAGGAGGCGGCGGCGGAGGTGGCCCAGCTCCGGGCGGAGGGAACGGTGCCGGGCTTGGCCGTGGTGCTGGTGGGCAGCGACGGCGCCAGCGAGGTGTACGTCCGCAGCAAGGCCCGCGCGTGCCAGGAGGCGGGGATGCACTCGCGCGTCCTCCACCTTCCCGAGCACACCACCGCGGACGAGCTGTTCGGCACCATCGACGGCTTGAACGCCGATCCGGACATTCACGGCATCCTCGTCCAGCTGCCCCTGCCGGCGCACCTGAACTCCAAGGCGTTCCTGGAGCGCGTGGCGCCGCACAAGGACGTGGACGGCTTCCATCCCATGAACGTGGGCCGCGCCTTCGTGGGCGATCCCACCGGCTTCGTTCCCGCCACGCCGGAGGGGATCATGGAGCTGCTGCGCCGCGAGCGCATCGACACGCACGGCAAGCACGCCGTCGTGGTGGGGCGCAGCCTGATCGTCAGCAAGCCGCTGGCGTCGCTGCTGATGGCGCCCGGGCCCAACGCGACCGTCACGCTCTGCCACCGCCACACGGTCGACCTGGCGCAGCACACGCGGATGGCGGACATCCTCGTGGTCGCCGTGGGCAAGCCGGGCTTGATCACGGCGGACATGGTCAAGCCGGGCGCGGCCGTGTTCGACGTGGGGGTGACGCGGGTGGACGATCCGTCGTCCCCCCGGGGCTACGTGATCAAGGGCGACGTGGACTTCGACGCCGTGTCGGAGGTCGCGTCCGCCATCACCCCGGTCCCGGGGGGCGTGGGGCCGATGACCATCGCCATGCTGCTGCGCAACACCATCACCGCGGCCCGCCGGGCGCACGATGCCGCCCGCCGCCGCCCCGCCGCCGCGCTCCGGTGACCTGGGACCTGTTCTCCTCCGCCGCGGCCGCCGATAAACCCGGCGAGCTGAACGAGACGCGCAACGAGGACGTGGCGCGCCGCGTGGCCGCGCGCCAAGCGGATGCGGGCTTTCCCGCCGACCCCATCCAGGCGTCGGTGGAGATGGAAGTGGTGGCGGAGATCGAGGAGGAGATCCTGCTCCCGGTCAGGTCCGCCGCCAAGCCACGCCGTGCGCCGTCGAAGCGGAAGGAAAAGGAGGAGGCGCCGGAGGGGGGATGGACACCCACGACGCTGAACGCCGCCGCCCGCGCCCTGATCGAGGGGATGTTCTCCGCCGTGTGGGTGAACGGCGAGGTCACCAACTTCACGCGGGCCAAGAGCGGCCACTGCTACTTCACCCTGCGCGACCGCGAGTCGCAGGTTCGCTGCGTGATGTGGAAGCCGGATGCCAGGCGCCTGCCCACGCAGCCGGCGGAGGGGATGGAGGTGCGCGCCCTGGGCAAGCTGACCATCTACGAGGGGCGCGGCGAGTTCCAGCTGGTGGTCTCGGAGCTGGAGGCGCGGGGCGAGGGACTGTGGAAGCTGGCATTCGACCGGCTGCGCTTGAAGCTGGAGATGGAGGGGCTCACGTCCCCCGCCCGCAAGCGTCCCATCCCGCTGCACCCGGCGTGCGTGGGGATCGTCACGTCGTCGTCCGGCGCCGCGCTGCACGACGTGATCAGCGTGATCCGCCGCCGCGCGCCGTGGACGCGCATCGTGCTGAGCGCGGCGCGGGTGCAGGGCGAGGGCGCGGCGGACGAGATCGCGGCGGCCATCCGGCGCATTGGCGCGGCGGGGTGCGCGGACGTGCTGATCGTGGGGCGGGGCGGGGGATCGACCGAGGACCTGTGGGCCTTCAACGAAGAGCCCGTGGCCCGCGCCATCGCCGAGTCGCCCGTTCCCGTGATCAGCGCCGTGGGGCACGAGACGGACTTCACCATCGCGGACCTGGTGGCGGACCTGCGCGCCCCCACACCCTCCGCCGCCGCGGAGGCTGCCGTCCCGGACCGCCTGTCGCTGCGCCGCACGCTGGCGGACCTGCGCGAGCGGATGGGGCGGTGCGTGGAGGAGCGGGTGGAGAACAGCCGCGAGCGGTTGTTCGAGGCGCGGCTGGACCTGCGCGACGCGCGCGAGCGGCTGGTGGCGGGCCGCCGCGACCGCATCGCTGCGCTCGCGGGGCGATTGAACGCGCTGTCGCCGCTCTCCACGCTGGCCCGCGGCTACGCCGTGCCGCTGGACCCCGCCGGCCGCGTGCTGCGCCGCACGACGGATTTCGCCCCGGGCGCGGAGTTCCGCCTGCGCGTGGTGGACGGGTCGGTGACGGCGCGGGTGGAGGGGGTGGAGGGGGTGGAGGGCGTGGAGGGCGTGGAGGGCGTGGCTCCGGCGGAGTAGCGGGCATCCAGCGGCGCCCCCACCGCTCGCTTAGGCTCGCACCTCCCCCAAAAACCCCTGGGGGAGGTTGAACAGCGGTTCGGTGCGGAGGGGGAGATTCGATGCGGAAGACGATCCGCGGGACCACGCCGGAGCTGGAGCAGGCGGCGCAGGCCATGCGTCGTGAGCCGACCCCCGCCGAAGCGGTGCTCTGGGGCGCGTTGCAGAAGAAGCAGGTCGCCGGCCTGAAGTTCCGGCGGCAGCACCCGGTCGGCCGCTTCGTCTTGGACT
>DATING010001323.1:0-2549 GCA_035474555.1 Longimicrobium sp.
GAGCGTGTTCACGAAGAAGCCGATCAGCCCCTCCACCTCCGGCCGCGTGCGCCCCGCGATCGGGCTGCCGACGACCACGTCCTCGCTGCCGGCGTACTTCGACAGCAGCATCTGGAAGGCGGCGAGCAGCACCATGTACAGCGTCGCGCCCTCGCGCCGGGCCAGCGCCGCGAGCCCATCCACCAGCGCGCCGTCCAGCTGCAGCAGCTCGCGCGCGCCGCGGTGCGACTGCACGGGCGGGCGCGGGTGATCCGCCGGAAGCTCCAGCAGCGCGGGCGCGCCGTCCAACCGCCCGGTCCAGTACGCGAGCTGGCGGTCCAGCGCCTCGCCGCGAAGCTGCGCGCGCTCCCAGGCGGCGTAATCGGCATACTGCACGGGCAGATCGGCGAGCGGGGACGCGGTCCCGTCGCGGTGCGCCGCGTACAGTGCCGACAGCTCGAGGAAAAAGATCTCCGTGCTCCACCCGTCGCCCACGACGTGGTGAAAGTTGAGCAGCAGCACGTGCTCATCCTCCGCCAGCCGCAGCAGCGCGGCGCGGAACAGCGGGCCCGCGGCCAGGTCGAACGGGCGCGCGGCATCCTCCGTGGCGCGGCGCGTGGCCTCCGCCTCGCGCGCATCCGCATCCAGCGCGGACAGGTCGTCCACGGGGAGCACAAAGCCGCGGAAGGGCGCGATCACCTGCACCGGCGATCCATCCACCTCCGCGAACGTGGTCCGCAGCGCCTCGTGCCGCCGGACGACGTCGCCCATCGCCCGCTCCAGCGCGGGGACTTCCAGCGCACCGGACAGGCGGAGGGCGATGGGGATGTTGTAGAACGCGCTCTCCGGCTCCAGCCGGTCCAGGAACCACAGCCGCTCCTGCGCGGACGACAGCGGCAGTCCCCCGCCCCGCTCCGTCGGCACCACGGGCGCAAGCTGCATCGCCGCCGTCTGCCGGAGCCCATCCACCCGCGCCGCCAGCTCCGCCACGGTGGGCGCCTCGAACAGCGCGCGCAGGCCCAGTTCCACGCCGAAGGCCTCGCGGATGCGCGCGACCACGCGGGTGGCCAGCAGCGACTGGCCGCCCAGCGCGAAGAAGTCGTCGTAGATGCCCACGCGGTCCACGCCCAGCACGGCGGACCAGACCGCCGCCAGCGTCTCCTGCACGGGCGTGCGCGGGGCGGCGTACGGGCCGCGGTCGGCGTCGGGCGCGGGCGCGGGGAGCTGCGCGCGGTCCACCTTGCCGTTGGGCGAGAGCGGCAGCCGGTCCAGCACCACGTACGCGGCCGGCACCATGTAGTCCGGCAGCGTTGCGCGCAGCCCGTCGCGGAGCTCGCGCGCGACCGGCGGCGCGGCGGGATCGGCGGGGAGCAGATAGGCCACGAGCCGGGATTCGCCGCCGTCCGCACGGGCCACGACCACGGCGCGCGCCACCGCGGGATGCCGGCGCAGCGCGGCCTCGATCTCCCCCGGCTCGATGCGAAAGCCGCGGATCTTCACCTGGTGGTCGATGCGGCCCAGCAGCTCCACCACGCCGTCCGCCCCGTAGCGCGCGCGGTCGCCGGTCCGATAGAGGCGCGACCCGGGCTCGCCGCCGTGCGGATCGGGGAGAAAGCGCTCCGCCGTGAACCCCGCGCGCCCCGTGTAGCCGCGCGCCAGGCCCATGCCGCCCAGGAACAGCTCGCCCGCGACGCCCACCGGCACCTCGCGCAGGTGCCGGTCCAGCACCCACGCGCGCTGGTTGGCCATCGGCACGCCGTACGGGATGCTGCGCCAGGCGGGATCGATCTCCCCGACGCGATGGATGAGCGAGTGGATGGACGCCTCCGTGGCGCCGCCCATCACGATGAAGTCGCGCATCTCCGGCGCCCAGGCGCGCACGCGGTCCGCCAGCGGCACGGGGACCCAGTCGCCGCCCAGAAAGGCGAGGCGGAGGCCGGCCGGCGCCGCCGCGGGATGGGCCTCCACGTGCTCCGTGAGCATCCCCAGCAGCGCGGGGGCGGAGTTCCAGAGCGTGACCCCGTGCCGGCGGCAGAGCGCGGCCCACGCGGCGGGATCGCGCAGCTCGGCGGGACGGGGGATGACGACGGCGCCGCCCGCGGCCAAAATGCCCAGCGTCTCGTACACGCTCATGTCGAAGCTGAGCGACGACAGCAGCAGCACCCGGTCCGCCGGGCCGATGCCGTGCGCTACGTTCAGGTCCGCCAGGTTGTTCATCACCCCGCGGTGCCGCAGGGCGATCCCCTTGGGCTGGCCCGTGGACCCGGAGGTGAAGATGACGTACGCCAGGTTTTCCGGCGTGGCGCCGCCCTCCGGCCGCGCGTCGCTCTCCGCCGCGATCGCCGCGCCGTCCGCATCCAGCAGGATCCGTCCGGCGACGTCGGGGAGCGAGGCGGCGAGCGCCTGCTCCGTCACCAGCACGCGGACGCCGGCCGTGGCCATCATGTGGGCCAGCCGCTCCGGCGGATACGTGGGATCCAGCGGGACGTACGCGCCACCCGCCTTGAGCACGCCCAGGATGGCTTCGACCACCCGCGGCCCGCGCTCCACGCAGATCCCCACCCGGCTCT
>DATING010001324.1:0-4204 GCA_035474555.1 Longimicrobium sp.
GGCTGCAGCACGGGAATGCCCTCTTCCAGGGCCTCCTGCTTGATGGGCGAGAACGCCACCTCGCGCCCCCGCCCCGCCGGCCGGTCCGGCTGCGTGACGACGCCCACCACCACGTGCCCCTCCTCGGAAAGGGCGCGCAGGGCGGGGAGCGCGAACGCCGGGGTGCCCCAGAACAGGACCTTCAACGCGACCTCATTCCTTGGCGAGCTTGCGGTACTTCTTGAGCAGCATGTTGCGCTTGATGGGCGACAGCCGGTCGATGAACAGCACCCCGTCCAGGTGATCGATCTCGTGCTGGAGGCAGCGGGCCAGCATCCCGTCCGCCTCGATGCGCACGGGGTTGCCCTTCTGGTCCAGCGCGTCCACCACGCAGGTGACGGGGCGCTCCACGTGGGCGCTCACGCCGGGGATGCTCAGGCACCCCTCCTCGTACTTTTCCGCCGGGCCCGTGAACTCCGCCACCACGGGGTCCAGCAGGGCGATGGGCTCCGCGCCGTCCTCGTGCACGTCCACCACGATCAGGCGCTGCGACAGGCCGATCTGCGGCGCCGCCAGCCCGATGCCGCGCGCCTCGTACATCGTCTCGAACATGTCCTCCACCAGCCGGTCCAGCTCGGGACCGGGGGTGGGGACCGCCGTGGCCTTCTGCCGGAGGACGTCGTCCCCCAGCATCACGATGGGACGAACGCTCATCAGGCCTGCTTGGCCGGTCCCACCCCGGCCGCGTTGATCTTGCGGGTCACGCGGCTGCGCTCCACCACCACCGTGGAGGTGCCCGAGCGCACTTCCACCTGGTCGTCGCGCACCAGGGTCACCGTGCCGATGATGCCGCCGGCCGTGACCACCTGGTCGCCCTTCTGCAGCCCGGACACCAGCTCCGCGTGCGCCTTGGCCTGCCGCCGCTGGGGGACGATGATCATCACCCAGAAGATGAAGAAGATGATGACGAACGGCAGAAAGCCCAGCAGCGAGTTGCCGGTCTGGGGCTGCGCCTGGAGCATCGTCAGCGAAAGAATGTCCATCCGTACCGATCCGAAAAGGTTGATGTCGATCCGCGTCGTACGTGCTCAGCCCCGCGCGGCCCGGCCGGCGTGGAAGCGCTCCAGCCAGGCCCGGCTCCACGAGGCGAAGTCGCCCGCCTGGATGTGCTCGCGGGCGGCGTTGGCCAGGTTGACCAGGAAGTGCAGGTTGTGGATGGAAAGGAGCCGCATGCTCAGCCCTTCCCCCGCCACGAACAGGTGCCGCAGGTACGCCCGCGTGTAGCGCTTGCAGGTGTAGCAGCCGCACTCCGGGTCCAGCGGCCCCGCGTCCGTGTGAAAGCGGCGCTGCTTGATGTTCACCTGCCCCTCGGCGGTGATCCACACGGCGCCGTTGCGCCCGTTTCGCGTGGGCGCCACGCAGTCGAACATGTCGATGCCCCGCCCGATGGCCTCCAGCAGGTCGTCCGGGTACCCCACGCCCATAAGGTAGCGGGGCAGCCGCCCGGGGAGCACGGGCTCCAGCGCCTCCAGCATGGCGTGCATGGTCGGCTTCGGCTCGCCCACGGACAGGCCGCCGATGGCAATGCCGTGCCAGTCACCGGAATCCAGCGTGGCGCGGGCCGAGGCAACGCGCAGGTCCGGGTAGATGCCCCCCTGCACGATCGGGAACAGCGTCTGCTCCGGCCCGTCGGGATCTTCTTCCGGCAGTTCCGCGAAGCGCACCCGGCAGCGCTCCAGCCAGCGCAGCGTGCGCTGATACGCCTCCGTCGCCAGCTCGCGGCTGCTCTGCCCGGGCGGGCACTGGTCGAAGGCCATGATGATGTCGGCCCCCAGCGCCCGCTCGATCCCCATCACCCGTTCCGGGGTGAAGAGGTGGCGCGACCCGTCGATGTGGCTCTGAAAGGTGACGCCCTCTTCCTCGATCGTGTTGATGTCGGAGAGGGAGAACACCTGGAAGCCGCCCGAGTCCGTGAGGATGGGGCGGTCCCACGTCTGGAACCGGTGCAGGCCGCCCATCTGCCGCACCGTCTCGTGCCCCGGGCGCAGGTACAGGTGGTAGGTGTTGCCCAGGATGATCTGGGCCCCGAGCCCCTCCACCTCTTCGGGCGTGAGCGTCTTGACCGTGGCCTGCGTGCCCACGGGCATGAACACGGGCGTCTGCACCACGCCGTGCGGCAGGGTGAGGCGTCCGGCGCGCGCGGCGCCTTCCGTGGCCTGGATGTCGAACTCGAACAGCGGTCCCCCCGTGTCCATCTCCGTGGTTGGCGAACCGGTAGTTTGGGGGGAGCGGGGGTTCGGGGCAAGGCGGGACGGCAACAGCGGGTTACAGGGGACAGGTTACAGGAGACAGCGGGCAACGGCCCCGTCCGCGCGGGAGATCGGGTCGCGATTCGTCCGCAGGAGTGCGCGGGCACCGCCGGGCGTGCCGTACGAGCATCCAGGAGAGGCGCGAGCCCCCGTCCTGAGCGGCCAAAGCCGCCGCTGGGAAAGCCATAAGCCCCGCCCCGGCCGCTGGCGCGTCCGTGCGGGGCTTCAACTGCGTGAAAAGCAACGGCAGGCTCGGGCTGGCATCCAGCCGGTACTTTGCCCCGGCCCACGGCACTCCGCCCGCGACGGACAGTCCGCGCAGGCGGACTTCGTGGAGTCGTTGCGGCGAATTCATTCGCTCTGCCCTTCCTGCCGCCCAGCCAACCACTCCACCCATCCTGCCCACCCCCCCGCCTCCGCCGCCTCCTCCAGCCAACCCCGGTCCACCCATCCGCCAACCCCCATATCAAACGTTTTGTTGCGGAATACGCGCGTGAGAAGGAGATTGCATACGCTGCTCCTTCATGCCGTAGCACCATCCATCGCCGGCCCCATTGCACTCCTCGTCCCCGGCGGGCGCGAACCGCATCCGCCGAACGGCCTCCCCCCACGCACCCCACGACGGCCAGTCATGAGCATCTTTTCGTTTCCGCGCATCCACTTCAAGGGGTTGATGGCGGTCAATCCGGGCACGGGCAACAACGACGACTACAGCGGCAACGCCGTCATGGGGGCGAACTACCCGGGCTACGAGACGGATCCCATGCGCCAGGCGGATTCGCCCAACGTTCAGCCGCTCACGTATGGGATGACCGACGAGCAGTGGGTCACGTGGGCGCAGACGCGGCAGACGTTCGCCACCGTCCCCCCCGCGAGCCCGGCGGCCGTGGCCGGCCCCAAGCCCAGCCCGGACGAGAACAAGGCCGAGGGGAACACCGCGGTCCCTGCTGGCGCCTCGGCCGTGTACTACGTACCCGGCGAGTGGAACTACTACGGTGACATGGGCCTCACCTTCTTCGACACCCCCGTGCTTAGCGTGGTGACGGCGCCCGGCACCGTGGTCACGGACCCCGCCCAGCAGCCGGTGATCGGCGCGCAGGTGTCGTTCAACAACCGCCCGGACGATACCGGGCGCAGCACGGGGCTGCTGGTGGACGTGAACGCCGAGGACGTGCCCAGCAGCCAGATCATCGCCGAGTCGGTGATGATCGCCAAGAACGGCACGGCGCTCCTGGCGGGGGCGCCCAGCAAGGCAGTCACGCGCAACATCTACTTCCAGCGCAACTTCAATCTGAACGGCCCCAACGGCGCGGGATGCCTGTTCCAGTGCGTGATCCCCGCGGCCACGCTGGGCGGCAGCCCCCTGCTCGAGCAGTTCCCGGCGGAGCAGAACGGCGTGCCGCTTTCCGGCGTCGTATTCCGGTACTACATGTTCCGGCCCCTGCAGGAGATCAACACCTTCAGGTACCCGTTCAACGCGTCGGACCCGGACAGCGCCTGGTTCACGCAGATCGAGGCGCGCTACCGGCAGGCGGCCCACGCGCCGGGCACCCCGGTGCTCCCCTCCATGACACCCCAGGAGGTGCTGGCGAACTTCGCGGCCAACGGGCTGAACCCGGACTACATCCAGGTGACCGGCACCTTTGCGCCGGCGTACGGAGGCGAGGTCCTGTCGGCGCCCGTGGGACGCTACCTGGTGCCATCCAACCCGGTCCCCGCGCCGGGGAACCACGGCAACGCGGGCGGCCCGCATCCCACCTTTCCGCTCGCGCCCGCCACCGTGAACGTGGACCACGCGTCCGGCATCATCTCCGCGGACTTGAGCGGCACCTTCCCGGACGAGCTGCAGGGGACGGCGTACGACCCGCTGGACACCACCAACAACCCCAAGTGGAACTTCAGCGACGGGCCGGCCA
>DATING010001325.1:0-5995 GCA_035474555.1 Longimicrobium sp.
CCAGCGGATGGCCGTAACCCATCCCTCCGCGCGTTTTTACTTCGACGAAAGCGACGACCTCGCTGCGTCTTGCAACGAGGTCGATCTCGCGGTGGCCGATTCGGTAGTTCCGGTTGACGATGACCCATCCTCGCTCCGTCAGGAACCCGGCGGCCAGCTGTTCGCCCCGGTCGCCCATCGGCTTGTTGCCGCTGGACCGGGAGCGTCGGCGGTCAGGCGGGGTAGGGGGCATCGTCCGCGCGGTCGATTGGCGGCGCCAGGGCACCACCCGTGATCCTCTTCTTCATCGTCTCCGTGTCTGTTGAGTCGTAACGTAGGAGAAGATGGACAGTGTAGCTCGGTGGCTAAAACGTACAATAATCCAGTAAATCCGGCAATATTCATCGAATTTCTCAGCTTGAAAATTATCATATACGACAAGATTTGTGATTTTAAAATCCGGATTGAATCCACCGGGCGTGCATATGCCGATGCGAAAAGAATTCAGGCGGACCGCGGAGGCTGGACTGCGGCACGGGCAACGGCCGATTCCTGGTCCTCGTCCCGAGGAGGGACGTGCGGGAATCGGCCGCTCGTTTTGTCCCACATGCGAAAAGGCCCCGCTGCACGCTTGCAGCGGGGCCTTTCCGATCCGGGAGCCGGCTCGTGACGCCGCCGGGCGGCGTCAGCGGGTCTACTGGGCGCTCCCCGCGGGGACGAGGGGCGGCACCAGGGTGCGGCCGATGGCGTGGGCGATGACGGCGATCTGCTCCATCATCTCCTCGAACATGTCGGGATACAGCGACTGCGCGCCGTCGCTCATGGCGCGCTCGGGGTCCGGGTGCACCTCGATCATCAGCCCGTCGGCGCCGGCAGCCACGGAGGCGCGCGCCATGGGGATGACCTTGTTGCGGATGCCCGTGCCGTGGCTGGGATCGGCGATGATGGGCAGGTGCGACAGCGACTTGACCACCGGGATGGCCGTGAGGTCCAGCAGGTTGCGCGTGTGCGTGTCAAAGCTGCGCACCCCGCGCTCGCACAGGATCACGTTGCCGTTGCCCTCCGCCAGCAGGTACTCGGCGGAAAGCAGCAGGTCCTTGATGGTGGCGGCCATGCCGCGCTTGAGCAGCACGGGCTTGCCGGCCCGCCCCGCGCGGCGCAGCAGCGAGAAGTTCTGCATGTTGCGCGCGCCGATCTGCACGATGTCGGCGTACTCCGCCACCAGGTCCAGGCTTTCGCTGTCGATGGCCTCGGTCACGATGGCCATCCCCGTTTCCTCGCGGGCGCGGGCCAGCAGCTTGAGGCCCTCCTCGCCCATCCCCTGGAACGAGTAGGGCGACGTGCGGGGCTTGAAGGCGCCGCCGCGCAGGATGGTGGCGCCGCCGTCGCGCAGCCGGTGCGCGATGCCGATGATCTGCGCCTCGGACTCCACGGCGCAGGGCCCGGCCATCACGGCCACGTCGCCCGCGCCGATGCGGGTGCCGTTGTCCAGCACGACCACGGTGGATTCTTCCTTCCACTCGCGCGAGACCTGCTTGTACGGCTGGGAGACGTGGATGATCTCCAGCACGCCGTTCAGCGCCTCGATGCGGTCGGCGTTCACCTTGCCGTCGTTGCCCACGAGGCCGATGGCCACGCGCTGCTTGCCGGGCATGGGACGGGCGTCGTAGCCCATCTCCCGAATGGTTCCGACGACGGCGTCGATGTCGGCCGCCGTCGCGTCGTGTTTCATGACGACCAGCATGGTACTGGATCCGTGGGAGGAAAAAAACGGGATTGTGCCTGAAGGAATCTACCGCCGCCGCCGCCGCACGTCTACTCGGCACGGAGAGCACGGCGTTCCCGCGCTCCGGCGGGACGAGCGGGCGCGCAAACCCGTCGCCGGCTGGCGCGCCCGGTGAGGCGGATGCGTGCCGGCGGGCGGGTGTGCGCCGCGCCGGCACGTCCACGGGGGATCAGCAGGGAACCGTGGCCTGGCAGGTTTCCCAGCAGGTGTTGCGCTGGGTGACGCAGTTGCAGCTGTAGTCGCACGAGCCGCCACAGGAGACGCCGCAGGAGTACACGCACGTCTCCTGGCAGGTCTGGTCCAGGGTGTAGTTGGGGCTGGAAGACGGGTTGCAGGGCTGCGCGGCGGTGCAGCCGTTGTAGTGCCAGGTGGCGTGCCCCTGCACGGTGCCCCGTTGTCCGATCCCCTCCGGGGCCGTGTCGAACGTCTCGACCGACAGTGCGTCCAGGTCCAGGCTCAGCTTCTTCATCGTGCTCGCTCCGCTGCAAGAGAGTGGTGATTCCGCGCGCGGCCCCCCGCGCCCGGCACTTCCACGGCACGCATCCCGACACCCGCATGGAACCAACCCCAGACGACGAAGCCGGCTTGGGTCACACGGGTTGTGTGAAGATATGGACCGGATAGGAAAGTGCAATGCGCACGATGTCCCCTTTTCGTCGCCTCGGGCGAAGTGCGAAGCCCAGCGCCCAAGGGCGCGGTTTTGCCGTTGCGTGAGGGATGCGCGCCCGCAGGGCCGAGAACGCGGAGAGCCGGGACACAGCTGTACCGTGTTCCGGCTCTCCGTGGGCTCGGTGCCGTTGGCAACGGTTGTATCGTTGCCTACGGCGCGCGCAGCCCGGCCCCCGCTCGCGGGGGACACGCCCAAATGGAAGTGCCGAGTGCCAAGCGACAAGTGCCAGGGAACGGCAGATCAGTCACTTGGCACTTGGTACTCGGCACTTGGCACTGTCCCTCCTACGCCGCCCGCGGATCGCCGAACGACCAGGCGCCTTCCAGCTCCACGCCCACGATGGTCGACACGCCGGGCTCTTCCATCGTCACCCCGTAGATCCAGTCCGCCGACTCCATGGTCCGCGGGTTGTGGGTGATGACGATGAACTGCGTCTGGTGCTTGAAGTCGTTGAGCAGCTGGATGAAGCGGCCCACGTTGCTCTCGTCCAGCGGCGCGTCCACCTCGTCGAACAGGCAGAACGGCGACGGCTTGACCAGGTAGATGGCAAAGAGCAGCGACAGCGCCGTGAGCGTGCGCTCGCCGCCGCTGAGCAGGTGGATGCGCTGCGTCTTCTTGCCGCGCGGCGACGCCTGGATCTCGATGGGCGACTCCAGCGGGTCGTCGGGCTCGGTGAGCCACACGTCGCACTCGCCGCCCTGGAAGAGCGACTGGAAGGTGCGGTGAAAGTTCTCGCGCACCTGCGTAAAGGTGCCCATGAACACCTCGCGCGCCGTCTTGTTGATCTGCCGGATGGCGGACGACAGGTCGTCGCGGGCGCTGGTAAGGTCGGACTGCTGCTCCAGCAGGAAGCGCAGGCGCGTGTCCTCTTCCTCGTGCTCCTGCACGGCGAGCATGTTGATGGGGCCCAGCGCGTCCACCGCCTGCGCCACCTCGCGCACCTCCGCCCGCCACGAGTCCGGGTCGCCCTCCTCCACGGGCACGGCCTGGGAGGCCAGCACGTCCCATGGGCGCCCCCACTCCACCTCCACCCGCTCGCGGGTGCGGGTCAGGCGGCTTTCCTGGTCCGCGCGCTCCAGCTCCAGCCGGTGGCGCCCCTCGGAGGCCTCGCTCTCGCGGCGGCGGGCCACGCGCGCGCGCTCCTCCGCCTGCGTGGCTTCCGCCTCCAGCTCGCCCAGGCGCGTGTCCAGGTTGGCGAGGGTGGCGGCCTCGCGGTCCCGCTCGGCGAACAGGCCCTGCACCTCGTCCCCCGCCTTGTCGCGGATGCCGGACAGCCCCTCCAGCGACCGGCGCAGCTCCGCCGCCTCGCTTTCCAGCGTCCGCGAGCGGTTCCGGGCTGAATCCGAGCCCTGCGTGGCCGCGGCGAAGCTCCGCTCCAGCTCGCGCAGGTCGCCCTCCGCGCGGGCCACGGCCACGCGCAGCTCGCTTTCCTCGTCGCGCGCGGCCTCCCAGACGGCGTCCAGCTCGCCCAGCGCGCCGCCCGCGCGGTGCTGCTCGCCGGCGGCCTCGTTGGTGGCGCGCTGCAGCTCCGCCAGCCGCGCATCCAGCGCCGCCATGCGCTCCACGGCCTCGGCGGACAGGCGGCGCGCGTTCGCCATCCCCACGCCCACCTCCTCGCGCTCGCGGCGCAGGCGGCTCTGCCGGTGCCCGTGCGCGGCGGCGTCCGCGTCCAGCTGGCGGAGCTCGTTCTCCGTGACGCGCACGTGCTCCTCCGCGTCGCGCGCCGTTTCCTCGGCGATGGCCAGCTGCTCCGCCAGCGCGTCGCGCTCCAGCACCAGGCGGTCGTGGGCCACGCGCGCGTCCTCCACCTCGTTGCGCAGCCGGCCCAGGGCCTCGCGCCGCGCCAGGATGCCTTCCCCGGAGACCGGCTGGCCCAGGCGGATGACGCCGCGCGGGTCGATGGTGTCGCCCAGGGCGTCCACGCGCGCGCCGCGGCCGTAGCCCTCCAGCCCGTCCTGTCCCTGGACGACGATCAGCCCGTGGAGAAAGGTCTCCACCCAGGCGGACGCGGCGCCGTGCCCCGCCACCCCCAGCCGCGCGGCGGCGTCGGGATCCGCCACGGCCTCGTGCACGCCGGGCGCGTCCAGGGGGAGGAGGAGGAGCGTGCCCCCGCCGTCCCACTCGTCGCGGAACCAGCGGCGGACGTGGCGCGCGGCCGTCAGGTCGCGGACGACGAGCGCTTGCAGCAGCGTCCCGAGGAACGACTCCACGGCGGAGGCCGTCGCCGCGTCCGCCGTCGTCGCGCGGACGAAGTCGGCCAGGGGGCCCAGGATGCCGGGAAAGCGCTCGTCCTTGAGCCCCATCAGGGCGGAGACGGCGGGGGAAAAGCCCTCGTAGCTGGCCTCCAGCGCCTCGCGGGCGGATACCTGCGCCGTCAAGCGCGACAGGCGGTCGTCCGCCGCGCGCAGACCGTCGCGGAGGGTGGCTTCGCGGCCCCGGAGCACGCGGATCTCCTCGCGCGCCCGCTCCGCGGCGTCGATGGCGGCGTCCAGGCGGTCGCGCAGGGTGTCGCCCTGTCCGCTCCACAGCTCCGTCTGCTCGTCCAGCATGGCCAGGTCGCCGGCCAGCTGCGCCTCCTGCTCCGCCAGGCGGGCGATGCGCTCCGCGGCTTCCGCCTGCCGGCGCTCGGCGGCGGCGCGCTCGCCCTCCGCGGCGGCCATCTCCCGGGCCAGCTCGCGCGATTTGGCCGCGGCCGCGTCGGAGGCCTGGCGGTGGGCGGCGAGCGTCGCGCGCAGGGTATCGTTCTCCTCCAGCCGCATCTCCAGCCGCTCGCGCATGCCCTCCAGGCGCGCGGCCGCGTTGCGCACCTCGCCTTCCAGCCGGGCCGCATCCGCCGCCAGCCGTTCCGCGCGCTCCGCCAGCTCCCCGCGCTCGCGCACCAGCTGGGCGATGCGCATTTCCGCGTGCGAGCGGCGCTCGTCCGCCAGCAGGATCTCGCGCTCGCGGGTATCCAATCTCTTCCGCACGTCCTCCAGCCGCGCCGCCACGGAGGAGCGCTGGCGGGTGATCTCCGCGCCCTCGATGCGCCGCTCGCCCAGGATGGCCTCGGCCGTCACGCGCTCCGTGGCGGACTCGCGCCCTTCCCGCTCCAGCTCCACCAGCCGCTGCGCCCCGGCGGCCAGCGCGGCCGTGAGCGCGTCGGACTCGGCGCGGGCGACGGCCATCTCCAGGTCCAGCCGGCGCGCCTGCAATTCCGCGTGGCGCTGGGCCTTCCGCTTTTGCCGGGCGAGCGCCTTGACCTTGGATTCCACCTCGCCGACGAGGTCGTTCAGCCGCGACAGGTCCACCTCCGCGGCTTCCAGGCGGCGCTGGGCAGCCTTGCGGCGGTCCTTGTAGCGGCCGATGCCGGCGGCCTCCTCGAACATGGTGCGGCGCTCGTCGTGCCGCTCGCTCAGGATGGCGTCGATCATCCCCGCCTCGATGATCGAGTACGCGTCGCTGCCGAGGCCCGTGTCGCGCAGCAGGTCGTGCACGTCGCGCAGGCGGCAGCTCTGGCGGTTCAGGAAGTACTCGCTGCCACCTTCGCGAAACACCTTCCGCGCGATCTCGATCTCGCTCTG
>DATING010001326.1:0-3772 GCA_035474555.1 Longimicrobium sp.
ACTCGCCCGATCCAATCTCCCTCCCCCACGCAGTTTGTGGGGGAGGGTCGGGGAGGGGGCGCTCCGCTGCCGGCGCGATCCTGCCCTCTTCCGCTAAACCCCCGCCACCGGCTCCGTCCCATCCACCGTCTCCGCCCCATCCAGCGTCCGTGTCCCCCGCGACCCCCGGATCCGCGCGCTCAGCTCGCCCATGGAGACCGTGATCGCGGAGCCGATCAGCGCGAACCAGAGCGTGTCCACCACCCGCGGAATCCCCCCGAACTGCTGCGCCGCCCAGAGCGCGGCCATCGCCGCGACGGCAATGCCCATGCCCGTGAGCGCGTCGCGCCCGTCCGCGCGCCGCGAGATCAGCCCCAGCAGGAAGCCGCCCAGCAGCCCCCCGTAGGTGAACGAGGCGATCTGCAGCGCGATCACCACCAGCGGCGTACCCGCGGCTACCAGCTGGAACGCCAGCGAAACGCCGATCATCACCACGCCCCACCCGAGCGTGAACCGCTTGCCCACGCGCAGCAGGTGCTCCTCGCCGCCGCGCCCCGTCAGCGGCACGTACAGGTCGTGCACGCTGACCGCCGCCAGCGCGTTCAGCGACGACGACATGGCAGCGGCCAGGATCGCCGCCACCACCAGCCCCGCCACGCCGGAAGGCAGGTGCTCCACGGCAAAGGTGGGAAAGACGGCGTCCGGCTGCGGAAACGTGCGGCCGCCGTAGAACACCCACAGCGCCGCGCCAATGAGCAGGAAGAGCGCGAACTGCCCCAGCACGATCACCCCCGAGCCGATTAGCGCCCGCCGCGCGTCCCGCAGCGAGGGCGAGGCGAGCAGCCGCTGCACGATCAGGTGGTCGGCGCCGTGCGAGGCCATGGTGAGGAATCCGCCGCCTACGATCCCCGTCAGCAGCCAGTTCGCCTTGCCGAAGCCGCCGTCCAGGTGCAGCACCCGCAGCTTGTCCTGGCCCTGCGCCGCCTGCACGAAGCCGTCCCATCCGCCGGGGATCAGCCCCATCAGCACCCACAGCACGGCGAACCCGCCCACCACGTAGATGAACATCTGCGCCACGTCCACCCACACCACCGCGCGCAGGCCGCCGTAGTAGCTGTACAGCAGCGTGAACACGCCGATGGCCACGATGGATTGCCACACGGGGATGCGCGCGATCACCGCCAGCGGGATGGCCGTGGCAAAGATGCGCACACCGTCCGCCAGCACGCGCGTCACCAGGAAGACGATGGAGGCGAACCGCCGCGTCCCGTTGCCAAAGCGGCGCTCCAGCAGCACGTACGCCGTCGCGATCTCGCCGCGGAAGTAGCGGGGGAGCAGAAAGAGGGAGATGACGACGCGGCCGATGAGGTAGCCGGTGGCCAGCTGCAGCATCCACAGGTCGCCCGTGTATGCCGTCGCGGGAACGCTGATGACCGTCAGCGCGCTCGTTTCCGTCGCCACGACGGAGAAGCACGCGGCCCACCAGGGGATGGAGCGGTCGGCCAGGAAGTAGTCGCTCGCGTCCTTCTGGCGGCGCCCCAGCACGCCGCCCAGCACGGCGACAAAGGCGACGTACGCCAGGATGATGACGATGTCCAGCGCCGACAGCGTCAACGGCCGCTCCCCTTCGACGTGTCCCCCGCGGCCGAATCCGCCGGCGCCGCGCCTGCCGGGGCCGTCCCCGCTGCCGCGCCGGACGCCGCGCCGGCCTGTCCCGCATCCGCCGAGGCGAACTGGGTTTCCAGCGCCTGGAGCTTCTGCTCCAGCCAGGCGCGGATGGCGGGCTGCTCCCGCAGGTTCTGCGAGGGCTCCCACGAGGCGGGGTCCAGCCCCGTGCCGCCGCTGCGTCGCTTCGCGGACAGCTGGTACAGGTCGCGGCCGCCGCGGTCGTACGCGCGGATCTCCCACGTGTACGGGTGCCGCGGTCCGCCGTACTGCACGGACCACACTTCCGCGTCGCCGTCGCTGTTCAGGTCCTGCACGCCGGTCAGGTGTCGCAGGGCGTTGCTGTCCGGCATCGCGGGCGCGTCGGGGCCGGTGCGCGGCGTGCCCGGCAGGTCCGTGACGTATAGCCCCGGCTTGGTGAACGCGAAGGTGGTGGAGGTGTCCGGCATCTCCAGGATCACGATCTCGTGCCCGCCCGGCGCCACGCTCACCCCGTCGCGCAGCGGGTCCTGCACCCACGCGTGCACGGGGATGGCCGCGGCGATGAAGCGGCCCTCGTACCCGCTCACGGGGTAGGGGATGGCCTGCCGCACCTCCGGCCCCAGCTGCCGCCGCGCCACGGCCAGGGCGGACGTGTCCATGCTGGCGGAATCGGCGCGGACGGTGTCCTTGGCCTCCGTGCGCGCGGCCCCGTCTCCGCACGCGGCGAGGGACAGCGCGAGCACGAGTGCGCGGGGCAGGATCACCCGCGGGCGGCGGGCGTACGACGAGGGAAAGCGTGTCATGGCGGCGGGCGGGATGAGGGCTGATGGATGTGCAGCCGGCGCGTTATTCTAGGGCCGTGGCCGGATGCGCGAAACGCCCCGCATCCCCCGCCTCCCGCGCCGGACGGCGATCGGCAGGGTGCCCAGCGATCCTTGGTAGTGAGTGTGCTGCCGGCGAGGGGACGGGATCCGCGTTTTGGGGAAGAGGCAACACAGGCGAGATCGATGCGTCGGAGTGGATGTCCGTCCTGGCACATCATCCACCTGATCGCGATCGGTAAGAGCGTGCCGGCGCCGGAAACCCGGATTATGTCGGATGGCCGCGGTTCGGCGGCACTCTTCGGATGGAGGCCTTCGATCTTGGACGACCTGCCGGTAAACCGGGAAAGTCGAGGTGGTGCAGATCGGCGATCGGCTAGGCCGCGTCGGGGGTGGCGGGGTTCGCGTTCGGCGGGGCGGGGGAGGCGGAGGGGAGGCCGTCGAGGACGCCGTTGAGCCACTGGACCAGAAAGGCGGCGTGATGGTGGTTCATGAACCCGCCCGCGCGGCGGATCCCCCAGATGCTTCCCATCACGACCGCGAAGCCGGCGATCAGCCACCCATCCTGTCCGCCCGCCAGCACGAGGACGGCGGCGAGCGCGAGCAGCCCCAGCACGACGGTTCCCGCGTTTCGCTCGATCTGCACCGACGCCTGCACCCTCGCGGCACCTTCGCCGTCCGGCAGCACCCAGCCGTGCAGGTCCGTTCCGTCCCCCTCGAAGATCTGGTCGACCCACACGGTGAACCGCTCGTCGCGCACCCTGGCGCGCAGGCCGCGCGCGCCCTTTCGCACCGGCGGCGGGAGCGCCGTTCGCCGCGTGGTGGCAGCCGCGTCGCGGATCATCGCGAGGACCGTCTCCGGCGCCGCGCCCACGCGCCGATCGATAACGTATTCGGGTCTGCTCATCCACTCCGGAGTGCGTACATCTCATCGATCACGCGCGCGATCACCGGCTCCCATTCGCCGGGGCGCGGCTGGCGGAACAGGCGCATGGTGGGGTACCAGGGCGAATCGTCGCGATCCGCCATCCACCGCCAATCCGCCTCCGCTTGCAGCAGCGTCCAGACGGGGACACCCAGCGCGCCCGCCAGGTGTGCCGGCATGCTGTCCACCGTCACTACGAGATCGAGGGCCCGCATGGTTTCGGCCGCCGCGACGGGATCATCCGATCCCGCGTCCATGCCGAAGCCCGCCGGTCGCTCCGCCAGCCCCGACCCGCGCTGAAGGACGTGCAGCGCTACGCCCGGCACCTCCGCCAGCGGCGCCAACAGCTCGACCGGGACCGAGCGGCGGTCGTCCCAGTCGCCCGCCTTCCACACCAGGC
>DATING010001327.1:0-1775 GCA_035474555.1 Longimicrobium sp.
GCACGGGAGCCTGGTGAACCGGCTGGCGTGGATGCAGGACCGGTACGGGATGACGCCGGACGAGGCGCTGCTGCAAAAGACGCCGTTCTCCTTCGACGTCTCGTTCTGGGAGTTCTTCTGGCCGCTGATGGTGGGCGCCCGGCTGGTGATGGCGAGCCCCGGCGGGCACCGTGACCCGGCGTACCTGGTGGACGTCATTCAGCGCGAGGGGATCACCACGGCGCACTTCGTCCCCTCGATGCTGCAGCTCTTCCTGGAGCATCCCGACGCGGAGCGCTGCACGGGGCTGCTGCGCGTCCCCGTGAGCGGCGAGGCCGTCTCCGCGGCGCTGGTGCGGCAGTTCCACGAGCGGCTTCCCGGCGTCGGCCTCTTCAACCAGTACGGGCCCACGGAATCCGGCGAGGTGACCGAGTGGGCGTGCGACCCCGGCGCGGAGCGCGTTTCCATCGGCCGTGCGATCCACAACGCGGCGGTCTACGTGCTGGACCGTGCCGGCGAGCCCGTTCCCGTCGGTGTGGCGGGAGAGCTGTTCATCGGCGGCGGGGTGGTGGCGCGCGGGTACCTGGGCCGGCCGCGGCTGACGGCGGAGCGGTTCCTCCCCGATCCCTTCGGTGAGCCGGGGGCGCGGCTGTACCGCACGGGCGACCGGTGCCGGTGGATGGCCGACAGCAAGCTGGAATACCTCGGCCGCACCGACTTCCAGGTGAAGGTCCGCGGGTTCCGCGTGGAGCCGGGCGAGATCGAGGCGCGGCTTGCCTCGCACCCGGGCGTCCGCGAGGCGGTGGTGCTGGCGCTGGATGACGCTGGCGGCAAGCGGCTGGTGGCGTACTTCGCGGGCGAGGTGCTGGAGAGCGAGGCCCTGCGGGCACACCTCTCCGAGCAGCTGCCGGAGTACATGGTTCCCGCGGCGTTCGTGCGGCTGGAGACGCTTCCGCTCAATCCCAACGGAAAGCTGGACCGCCGGGCGCTCCCCGCGCCGGAGGGCGACGCGTTCGGCACGCGCGCGTACGCGGCGCCCGTGGGCGAGACGGAGCAGGCACTGGCCGGGATCTGGGCCGAGGTGCTCGGCGTGGAGCGGGTGGGCCGCCACGACAATTTCTTCGAGCTGGGCGGGCACTCGCTCCTGGCGGTGCGCGTGGTCTCGCGGATGCGGCAGGTGCTGGAGGCCGAGGTGGTGCTGGCGCACGTCTTCTCGCACCCCACGGTGGAGTCGCTCGCCGCGCGCCTGGCCGGCGTGGACGAAGGGCACCGGAGCGACCGGGCGATCGCCATCCGCCCGTCCGGTTCGCAGCCCCCGCTCTTCCTGGCGTACGAGGGAGCGGGGTCCATCGCGTACGCACAGGTGCTGCACCCCCACATCGACGCAGAGATCCCGGTGTACGCGCTCCCGTCGCCGTCGCCGGCGGAGCCGCCCCTGCACACGGTGGAGGGGATGGCGGCGCGCCTGGTGCGGATGATCCGCGAGGTGCAGCCCTCGGGCCCCTACCGGCTGGCGGGGTGGTCGTTCGGGGGCGTCCTGGCCTACGAGGTCGCCGCGCAGCTGATCGGCCGGGACGAGGTCGTCGAGTTCGTGGGGATGTTCGACAGCGGCTTCCCCGCCGGCTTCACCGCGGCCGAAAGCTCCCCCGCCGAATCGCGGGACGCGAGGCTCGAGCACGCGCTCATCCTCCACGCGCTCCGCACCGCCGGCGCCACGGCGGAGGGCGGGGGCGCGGCGTCCGACGAGGAGATCGCCGCGGCCGGCGACGGGGACCTGGAGACGTTCATCCAGAAGT
>DATING010001328.1:0-9601 GCA_035474555.1 Longimicrobium sp.
TGCGAGACGGTGATCACCATCTCCTCGTCGGGGATCAGGTCCTCGATGGAGAAGGACCCCGTCATCCCCAGAATCTCGGTGCGCCGCTCGTCGCCGTACTTGTCGGCGACCTCGGTGAGCTCGTCCTTGATGATCCCCCGGCGGCGCTCCTCGTTGCTCAGGATGTCCGTCAGGTCGGCGATGGTGGCCCGCACCTCGCCCAGCTCCGACTCCAGCTGCTCGATCTCCAGCCCCGTCAGGCGCGCCAGGCGCATGTTCAGGATGGCGTCGCTCTGCCGGTCGCTCAGGCCAAAGCGCGTGCGCAGCGCCCCGCCCGCCTCGGCCGTGGTGTCGCTGCCGCGGATGATGGCGATCACCTCGTCGATGTGGTCGACGGCGATCTTGAGCCCTTCCAGGATGTGCTCCCGCTCGCGCGCCTTGCGCAGCTCGTACTCGGCGCGGCGGCGCACCACCTGGTGGCGGTGCTGCACGAAGTGGTACAGCATCTCGCGCAGCCCCATCACCTTGGGCACGCCGCCGGAGAGCGCCAGCATGATCACGCCAAAGGTGCTCTGCAGCTGCGTGTGCTTGTACAGCTGGTTGAGCACGATGTGGGGGATGGCGTCGCGCTTGAGGTCGATGACCACGCGGATGCGCCGGTCGCTCTCGTCGCGCAGGTCCGAGATCCCCTCGATCTTCTTGTCGCGCACGAGCTCGGCGATGTGCTCGATGACGCGCGACTTGTTCACCTGGAACGGCACCTCGGTGATGATGATGCGCTCGCCGCCGCGGCCGCCGTCCTTTTCCTCGATCTCCGCCCGGGCCCGCAGCACCACGCGGCCGCGCCCCGTCTCGTACGCCTCGGTGATGCCGTCGCGCCCGTAGATCACCCCGCCCGTGGGAAAGTCGGGACCCTTAACGAACTGGTGCAGGTCCTCCCAGGTGGCATCGGGGTTGTCGATCAGGTGCACGCAGGCGTTCACCACCTCCCGCAGGTTGTGCGGGGGGATGTTGGTGGCCATGCCCACCGCGATCCCGCTGCTGCCGTTCACCAGCAGGTTGGGAAAGCGCGACGGGAGCACGCGCGGCTCCGTGAGCCGGTCGTCGTAGTTGGGGGCGAAGTCGACGGTTTCCTTGTCGATGTCCGCCAGCAGCTCGCCGGCCAGGGGCGCCAGGCGCGACTCCGTGTACCGGTATGCCGCCGCCGCGTCGCCGTCGATGCTGCCGAAGTTCCCCTGCCCGTCGATGAGCGGGTAGCGAAGGGAGAAGTCCTGCACCATGCGCACGAGCGCGTCGTACACGGACGAGTCGCCGTGCGGGTGGTACTTGCCCAGCACGTCGCCCACCACCGTCGCGCACTTCTTGTACGGGCGCGTGGGGACGAGCCCCGCCTCCTGCATGGCGTACAGGATGCGGCGGTGCACCGGCTTGAGTCCGTCGCGCACGTCCGGCAGCGCGCGCTGCACGATGACGCTCATCGAGTAGTCGATGAACGACTCGCGCATCTCGTCTTCGATGAGCCGCGGCAGGACGCGAGAGAGGATTGCGCCCGGCTCGATGGGCTCGTCGCCGTCGTCCTGCCCGGGCGTGTCGGGCGTGAAGTCGTCGGACATCTATGCTCTGGGAACCGTCAGGGAAGTCGTTGCCTTGAGCGCGTTTAGGCGCCGCGGATGTACTACCCCGCAAGGGCGGTCCGGTGCCCCGCGAACGGGGGCGTGATTGGGCCGACAAAGTACGCTGCGGACGCCGTTTCCGCCAGCCCGCGCGCACATACGCGCGTACGGCGCGCGCGTGCAAGATCCCCGCGCCCGTGCGTAGCACGGCCTCCCGGCACCGGCTCCGGCCCGGATACGAAAACGCCCCACGGACGTATGGGTCCGCGGGGCGCAGGTCCTACCGGCTCTGGGCCGCGATCCGCCTGTCCAGGTCGCGCCGTTCCCGCCGGGTGAGCGGCGGGCCAGAGTTCTCGGGCCCGTCGTAGCTGCGGATGTATTCAAGGTCTTCCGCGGACATCGATGCGAACAGGCCCGGCTTGCTGCGCATGCGGCGGCGCGCCTCCTCGCGCGTCAGCTCGTAGTCATCCAGATCCAGCAGCCAGTTACGCAGCCGCACGAGAAACCCTGGTGCCCCGGGCGCTCTCAAGCCCGCCGGCGAAACCGCAGTCGAGATTCTCATCCTTATACCTCCCGTTCGCAAAAGACCGGTATTTGCCCTTTCCAGGCCGGTAGAAATCCGAAGCGTTCGTAGTAGCCCAGCAGCCTGCGGTCGGGACTTCGCAGGCGCAGGCGCCGTGCACCCATCGCGAGACCATACTGCAATGCCACCTCCGCGGCGAGCGAGACGATTTGTCCCCGCAACGGAACGCCGGGTGGTTCAGGCCTGCGTTCCACGTGCGTAAGGGTGATGGTGTGGTGCGACCCATTGAAGCGCCGCCGCGATGCATGTCCCAGGGCGAGCCCGCACAGGTCATCTCCGTACCAGATCGCGATGGGCAGCACCGCCGCGCGATGCGGCAGCTGTTCCAGGAGGGACGGCCAACGCCACCCACCTGCGCCGGAGGGGTGACTCCCGCGCCACGCGTGCCCCCACACATCCAGCGCACGTTCATCCAGATCCGTGATGCGGAGGTCCAGCCCGCAAATTCCCTTCTCGACAGCGTCGTCCCGCGCGACTGCGTAAGCTTCTTGGCGGGCCCGCGCATGCCGCGCTCTCGCCGCCGCGTACACCGGCGGCAGCACCGGAAGCCACTCCTCGTCTTCATCTCCCCTCCCGCTCACCACCGCCTCCCGTCGCCGTTCAAAGTGATTGCAGTGAACGGAGCATAACATCGTTCTTTCCAGTACGGAAGTGCTGGCG
The DNA here is from genome assembly GCA_035474555.1 of Longimicrobium sp. Classification (GTDB taxonomy): domain Bacteria; phylum Gemmatimonadota; class Gemmatimonadetes; order Longimicrobiales; family Longimicrobiaceae; genus Longimicrobium. The sequence goes on from DATING010001328.1 coordinate 2,836, forward strand.
GAAAGTGGGTCCGCACGGTGGCGGAATGCGCGCGGAACCAGAGAAAAGCGCCCCCGCGGAACCGTTCCGCGGGGGCGCTTCGTCTCCATCGCGCGACGTGCCGCAGCCGTCAGGGGCGGCGGTACGAGCGCACGTTCTCGTCCAGGTTCATGTAGCGGTCGCGGAGCAGGGTCTCGCGGCTCACCAGGGGCACCTCGCGCCCGCGGATGATCACGTGCTCCACGTCCGTCGTCAGCTCCAGCGGGTCGCCGTCCCACACGACCACGTTCGCCACCTTGCCCGGCTCCAGCGTGCCGTAGCGGTCCGCCACGCCAAAGATCTGCGCGGGGTACAGCGTCACGGCCCGCAGCGCCTCCTCGTACGGAAGCCCGTACGCTACGGCGTTGCCGGCCTCCTGGCGCAGGTTGAAGGCCTTGAACGTCTCGCCGGTGGTGATGGCCACCTGCACGCCCGCGCGCCGCAGCAGCGCCGCGTTCTCGTAGCGCGCGCCCAGCGACTCGAAGCTCTCGGGCAGGTTGCGCAGCACCTTCACCAGCACGGGCACCCGCGCCCGGGCCAGGTCGTCGGCCACCATCCACCCCTCCGTGCCCCCCGCGATGATCAGCTTGAGGTCGTACTCGTCCGCGATGCGCAGCGCCGTCTGGATGTCGCTGGCGCGGTGCGCCTCCAGCACCAGGGGCATCTCCCCCCGCAGCACGGGCTGCAGGGCGGCCAGGTCCAGCCGGCTGGCGGAGAACTGCCGCGTCTCGCCCCGCTCGAACGCCTGCGGGTTACGGGCCCACACCCGCGCGTCCTCCAGCACCTCGCGCAGGCGCATGAACAGGCCGCCGCGCGTGCCGCCGCCCGCCGCCTCCTGCTCGTTCTCGCTCACGGAGCCGAACATGGCGATGGGCGAGCGGATGGCCATCTCGTCCACCCGGTCGCCGATCAGGTCGAACGCCAGCCCCTGCCCGGAGATGAGCCCGCCGGACGGCCGGCTGACGACGGTGGTGACCCCGGCGATGCGGGTGACGGGGATGACCATGGAGCGCGGGTTGATGCCGTCGGCCACGTTGAAGGCCGCGGCCACCTGGTCCTCGTCGTCGTCGAACTGGAAGTCCGCGGAGGCATCCACGGCCCCCACCTCCACCAGCGCCATGTTGGTGGAGGACTCGAACAGCCCCGGCGTGACGATCTTGCCCGTGGCGTCGATGCGCACGGCGCCCGCGGGGATGGCCACGCCCGCGCCCACGGCGGTGATGCGGCCGTTCTGGATGATGACCGTGCCGTTGGGGATGGCCGGCCCCGAGATGGGGTGCACCGTGCCCCCCGTGATGGCGATGGTCTGCGCGGCCGCGGGGGCGGCGGCCAGCGCCGCGGCGGCCGCGGCGGCGATCAGGCGGTTAGTCATTGGAGGTCTCCCCCGGACGAAGGCCCACCTCGAAGTCCGTCTGCGGCTGCCGCGACGGGTCCAGGCGGTCAAAGAGCAGCGCGCCGTCGATGTACACGCGGTCCGCGCGGGCGTACACGCTGAACGGGTTGTGCGACCACACCACCACGTCCGCCTGCTTCCCCGGCTCCAGCGTGCCCACCTGGTCGTGGATGCCCAGCGCCCAGGCGGCGTTGGCCGTGATCCAGCGGAGCGCGTCGTTCTCGGTGATCTGGATTCCCGCCTCGAGGCCGGCCTGCATGGCCTTGGCGGCTTCCTGGTTCAGCTTCTGGATCCCCGTGGGGTCGTCGGAGTGCACGATGGCGCGGGCGCCGGCCTGGTGCACCATGGCGACGTTGGCGCGGGTAAAGTCCAGCGCCTCCATCTTGAAGCCCCACCAGTCCGCCCACAGCGAGCCGGAGATGCTGTCGCGCGCCATCAGGTCGCGGACCTTGTACGCCTCCACGCCGTGGTGAAACGAGCGGATGCGAAAGCCGAACTCGTGCGAGATGTCGATCATCTGCGCCATCTCGTCGGCACGGTAGCAGTGGTTGTGGACGAGGATCTCGCCCCGCAGCACCCCCGCCAGCGTCTCCAGCTCCAGGTCGCGGATGAGCGTGCCGCCGGACCCGCCGGACCCGCCGGAGCTGGCCCCGGACTCGCCCGATGCCGATCGGCCCGACGCGCTGCCATTGCCGCTGCCGCCCCCGTCCATGCGCCGGCGGTAGTCCGCCGCGCGAATCCAGGCCGTGCGGTACCCCGCCACGTTGCCCATGCGGGTGCCGGGGCCGCCGCGCTCCCCGTACACGCGCTTGGGGTTCTCGCCGCAGGCCATCTTGAGCCCGTACGGCGCGCCCGGGAACTTCATCCCCTGCACCGTGCGGCTGGGGACGTTCTTGAGCGTGACGCTGCGCCCGCCGAACAGGTTGGCGCTGCCGGGCAGGATCTGCAGCGAGGTGATCCCGCCCTCCAGGGCCCGCGTAAAGCCCGGGTCCTGCGGCCACACCGAGTGCTCCACCCACACCTCGGCGGTGTTGGGGTTGGTCATCTCGTTGCCGTCGGAGTGCGCCTGCACGCCCGGGTTGCCAAAGGCGCCCAGGTGCGAGTGGGTGTCGATGACGCCCGGCGTGACCCACTTGCCGGTGGCGTCCACGATCACCGCGCCGGCGGGCGCATCCACCGTCTGCCCCACGGCGGCAATGCGGCCATTCACCATCAGCACCTGGCCGTTGGGGATGATCTGCCCCGCGGCGGTCATGACGGTGCCCCCGCGGATGACCGTGGGCGCGGACGCCAGGGGCCGGTAGGTGGACGGGAACGGATCCGCCGGCCGCTGCGACGCGCTCTGCGGCGCGGGGCGGTCGGCGGGCCGGGCCTGCCCCTGCGAGCAGGCGGCCGCCACGGCCGCCAGCGCAAGAGCGGACAACGCACGCTTCATGTGCTTCTCCTGAAGACGTTGCGGGGGATGCGACGGGGCACGGGATTCAGCTTTTTTAGCACCGCTGGATCGCCGCTCTCCAGGCGTGGTCGGACGTCGGAGTGTCGCGGGAAAGTGGGCGCCATTCTAGTTGTATACTGCATACCCCGGCAAGGGCGAACGTCCGTCCGAATGCCGTCGCATCCCGGCATCCGACGGAGGGTCGGCGCGGCGTCCGGTGACCGGTCATGCCCGCCGGCGGACGGGACGAGGTCGCTCAGCCGGCTCCCCCGATCGCATCGTGCCCCCGCGGAGATGCGCCGTCGGCACCGTGTGCCGCTCCCGGGACGACACCCGTCCCCCCGTGAGGACGGCCACGCTGCTGTGACCGTAGCAGAATGCGAAAACATCCGCATACCTGCTAGATGATTGGCGTGCTGTGACTTGGCACCTTCGTTGCTCGTCTCCATGCCCGAGATTCGGATGCACTACACCGAACACGGAGCCACACGCAGATGAAGACCACGTTCAACCTCGCCCTCGCGTTCGCCCTGGTGGCGGCGCTCGGGTCCGTCCCGGCCGAGGCGCAGGGCAACGGCAAAAAGCATCGCGACAACGATCGCGAGCGATACGAGCAGCGCGACCGCGATCGTGACCGCGACCGGGACGATGATGACGACGACCGTCCCCGCTTCGAGCGCCGCGACGACCGGCGCAGCGACGCCCGGTACGACAGCCGCGCGTCGCAGCAGCGCCGCGTGCCGCCGGGATGGTGCCGCGGCCAGGGCAACCCGCACAACACGGCGGCCAACTGCCGGTACAACAACGATCGCAGCCGCTGGGAGCGCTACGACAGCCGCACCGGGCGCTACGAGACGCGCGACACGTACGACCGTAACCGTACCAGCGGCGGGTCGTACGAAGAGGCGCACCGCAGCTTCCACTACTCGCACGACCGCCAGTGCCGCGAGCGCGCCGCGCAGCGTCCGCTGGACGTGCGCTGGCAGGTGCAGGTCCGCTCCGACTGCAAGGCCACCCACGACGCCTTCCACCGTCGCTGGGGCACCTCGCACCACTAGGCCGTCGCCGGTCCCAGGTTGAACGAAAGGCCCGCTCCCGTCGAGGGAGCGGGCTTTCGTTTTTGTAATCGACAGGCCAGGACGGATTGTCTATATTCAGAACGGATCCGAACCCCGGCCAGACTGGGCAGTAGGTTCCACCCGGGGGCAGAGCAATCTGCCCCCTTATTTTTTGTACCCGCCTGCCTCCCGCGGCACCACGCCCGCGCCCGGATCGTGTTGCCCTGGCTCGGTCTCCGTGCGGAAGCAGGCCTCCTCAACAGACGCAATCAGGTGGATGATGTGCCACGGCCGCCTATCGCCCGCGGCGCAGGATGCCTGTTTCGCAAAATCCGGCTGCGAACCTCACGGCAGCCGCCCCCGCACTGCGTTTAGATCGAATCCGGAAAAACATCATGGGTACAGAGGAACAGAAAGAGCCAGAGGAACAGAGGACAAGGGGAGTTCTCTGTCTCCTCGGTTCCTCTGTACCCCCTTCTTTTTCAGGATCTGGATGAGCCCGTGCGGAAGCCAGCGCATCGATCCGCATCGTTTTGATCCACATCACGAACGAAGCCCCACCTGGCACGGCGCCGGGTGGGGCTTCGTTCATCCTGACCTGCGGAAAAGCTACGGCTGCGCCGGGGCCTGCAGCGACGCGGGGTCGATCGGCGCGCCCTCCACGTTGAACAGCGTGACGGGCGCGATGGGACGCAGCCGCTCCAGGACCTGCGTGGCGTCGCCCACGACGACGATCACGGCGCGGCCGGGGTGCAGGTACTCGCCCGCCACCCGCTGCACGTCCGCCGCGGTCACGGCGGCAATGCGCTGTGGATAGCTGGTCAGGTGCTCCGCCGGCAGCCCCAGCAGGCGGGTGTTGGCCAGCGTGGCCGCGGCCGCCGCCGGCGTCTCCACCGAACCGGGGAACGACGCCACCAGGTAGCTCTTGGCGCGGTCCAGCTCCGCCTGCGGCACCGCCTCGTCGCGAATGCGGCCCAGCTGCACCATCAGCTCCGCCAGGGCGCTGTCCGTCACGGCCACCCGCACGTCCGTGCTGGCCAGGTACGTGCCCCCGCCCAGCAGGCGGTTGAAGCGCGAGCGGGCGCCGTACGTCCACCCGTGCTCGCCGCGCAGCACCTCCTCCAGCCGCGAGTCGCCGCTGGAGCCCAGCACCATGTTGAGCACCTGCACGGCGTAGTAGTCCGGGTCGTCCGCGGACATGCCGGGATGGCCCACGTAAATGGACGACTGCACGGAGCCCGGCCGGTGCACCAGGAAGATCTCCGACCGCGCGCGGGCCGGCGGCGGCGTGAACGCGTCCGCCGGGGCCGGGCCGCCGCTCCACTCGCCGAACCAGCGGCGCGCCATCTCCTGCGCCTGCGCCGGCGTCACGTCGCCCGAGACCACCAGCATGGCGTTGGAGGGGACGAAGTGCGTGCGGTGAAAGGCCACCACGTCGTCACGGGTAAGGGCGCCCACCGTGGCCGGCGTGCGCTGGCGGCCATACGGGTGCGCCTCGCCGTACACCTGGCGCTCGAACATGCGCGTGGCCAGCGTGGCCGGCTGCCCCAGCGACGCGCGCAGGCCGGCGACCTGCTGCGCCCGCGACGTCTCCAGCTCCTGCTCCGGAAAGGTGGGGCGCAGGGCCGCGTCGCTCAGCAGCTCGAACGCCAGCGGCAGCTGGTCGCTCAGCACGCCCACGCTCAGCGTCAGGTTGTCGGCGCCGGAGAACGCGCCCATGCTGCCGCCCACGCCCTCCACCATCTCGGAGATCTGCACGGCCGTGCGGGTGGGCGAGCCCTTGTCCAGCAGGGTCGCCGTCATCTGCGCCAGCCCCGGCTTGTCCTGCGGGTCCGCCGCGGAGCCGGAGCGGACGTACAGGTCCAGGTTGGCCACGGGCAGGGCATGGTTCTCCACCACCAGCAGCCGCATCCCGTTGGGGAGCGTGGACTCGTTGTAGGCGGGAAAGCGCACCGGCTGCGCGGGGAGCGGCGCGGGCGGCTGCTGCTGCGCGGCCGCCGGGAGCGCGGCGCCCAGGGCAAGGAGCGCCGGCGCGGCGAAGCGGATGCGGTTGAGCTTCATCACGGGGAGCCTCCTCACTGGGCGCGGCCGGGAAGGGTGACCACCACGGCGCGGTTGTCCGGGCGCAGGTACTGCCGCGCGACGCGCAGCACGTCGTCGCGGGTGACGGCCTGGTACGGGTCCAGGGCCGTGCGGATGGTGGCCGGGTCGCCAAAGTACAGCGTGTACTGCTGCAGCGTCTCCGCGCGCCCCATGGCCGTCTGCAGCTCGCGGATGAAGCCGGCGCGCTGCTGGTTCTTGGCGCGCGTCAGCTCCTCCGCCGTCACGCCGTCGCGCAGGAGCGTCGTCAGCTCCTCGTCCAGCAGCGACTCCAGCCGGCCAGCGTCAACGCCCTGGTTGGAGCGCAGATAGAAGAGCATGATCCCCGGCCCGCGGCGCAGGTCCGCAAACAGGATGGCGAACGAGGCCGCGCGCTCCTGCTTCACCAGCCGCTGGTTCAGGCGCGAGCTGCTGCCGCCGCCCATGATGGTGCCCAGCAGCTCCAGCGCGTAGCTGTCCGCGTGGCCCACCGGCACCGCGCCGTACGCCGACATGAACGCCGGCAGGGGGGCGTTGGCGTCGCGGATGGTGTCGCGGCTGGGCAGGTCGCGGAACGGGTCCTCGCACACCACCGGCGGCGGCGCCGGCGCGGACGGGATCCCCGCGAAGTACTGCTGGATCAGCTGCCGCGCCTGCGCTGGCTGAAAGTCGCCCACCAGGGTGAGCGTGGCGTTGTTGGGCGCGTAGTAGGTGCGAAAGAACTGCTGCACGTCCGTGATCTGCGCCGAGTCCAGGTCCGCCATGGACCCGATGATGTCGTGC
>DATING010001329.1:0-3099 GCA_035474555.1 Longimicrobium sp.
TCCGGGCCGGGCTGCGCGCGCCGTAGGCAACGAAACAACCGTTGCCAACGGCGCCGAGCCCCCTCCGCATGCCGGCACGATACTGCTGTGCCGTCCTGCTCCGGGTTCTCGGCCCTGCGGGCGCGCATCCCTCACGCGAACGCCCCTCCCCCGGCCCCTCCCCGCGCAAACTGCCGCGCGGAGAGGGGAGAACGGCATCCGGTCTGCCGGGCCCGCGCGGGGCCCTCACCCCCCGGCCCCCTCTCCCGTACACCCCCTGTCGGCACCCTCGGTTGCTGCCCTGTACGGGAGAGGGGGAGACCTTCCATCGCGGCACAAGGCCTGGCGCGCGGTCGAGCGCCCCCCTCCCCGACCCTCCCCCGCAAACTGCGCGGGGGAGGGAGACAGGAGCCGTACCTGCACGTACTCCGCTCCGCTGCACTTGCCTGGCCTTGCGCCAAACCCCTCCCCCGAAGTTGGGGGAGGGGTCGACCGACGTTGCGAGGAACGAGCAAAAGGAGGTCGGGGGAGAGGGCTCCCGTCGCATTGCGACGCTCGGCCCTCGTCCCGCATCGAGATCCCTTGCTCCCCCGCCCCCCGCCGCACACCTTTCGCCCGCCGTGCCTCTCCGCCGGCGGAGCATCTCCATCCGCCGAATCCCCTTCCCTTCCCGCCGCGACGGATCTCCCATGCGCCTCATCCACCTCGCCGCCTGCCTGCTGCTGTCCGCGTGCAGCGTGTCCGTCGTCCGCACGCCGGCGCCGGCGGCCATCACGGACGAGGAGCGCGTAGTGCAGGCGCAGGTGGATGCCTTCAACCGGCGCGACGTGGAGGCGTTCATGGCCACGTACGCGCCGGATGCCATCCACTGGGAGTACCCGGCGGACACGGTGTTCGCCGGCGCGGCGCGCATCCGCGGCCACTACGCCGAGCTCTTCGCCGATCCCGACGTCGTGGGGCTGCACGCGGAGGTCCGCAAACGCATCATCAAGGGGCGCTTCGTCATCGACGAGGAGATCGTCCGCGGCCTCCCCGCGGACGATCCGCACGTGAGCGTCATCATCTACGAAGTCGTGAACGGCCGCATCCAGAACGCCTGGTTCATGAACTGAATTCCACGCCGCACCGATCCGCAGCTCAACCTCCCCCAGGGGTTGTTGGGGGAGGTGCGAGCCTCGGCGAGCGGTGGGGGCGCCGCTGGAAGCCCGCCATGCTTGCTGGCAATCATCCCGTTCACGCATCCAGAGATACCGGGAATCCGTCCCGGAACCCGGAAACACTTGCTTCGCCCGCCGCGCTTCCGCACCTTTGGGCGCACGTCCGCTCCGCCTCGTCCGCACGCGCTCCGCATCGCCGCGCCGCATCTCCACACGACTGAATGGCCATTCGCGAAGGCCGCTGGGACTGCCCCAGCTGCGGATCCATGCGCGTCTACGGGCGCCACGTGGACTGCCCGGGGTGCGGCAAGCCGCGACCGGCCGGCATCCGCTTCTACCTGACGGACGACGCGCCCGCCATCACCGACGCGACCCAGCTGCGCGAGGCCAAGGCCGGGCCGGACTGGGTGTGCGAGCACTGCGGCGCCAGCACCCGCGCCGCCGAGACGGACTGCGACGGGTGCGGCGCCCCCCGCGGCAGCAGCCCCGCGCAGCCCGTCATCGACTATCCGCTCAGTGACGTCCCCCGCTCCGGCGACGTGCCGAAGCCCGCGCGCGGTCTCGCCGGCCGCGTCCGCGCAAAGGCCGCGGGTCCCGCCAGGCCGCCGAGCCCGGGCCAGACCTGCATGGGGTGCGGCTGCCTGTCGCTGGTCATGCTCCTGGTCGTGGGCCTGTTCCTGGGCGCGGTGGAAAGCTGCGCGGGCGGGCGCGTGGGCGGCGAGGACCTGGACGCGGCGACCGTGGAGGGCAAGCGCTGGGAGCGGGCGTTCGACGTGGAGCAGCGGCGCGTCGTCGAAGGCTCGGGGTGGGACCTGCCGGACAGCGCGGAGGTCATCCGCAGCCGCCGGCGCCTGCGCGGCACGGGCCAGGAGGTGGCGCGCTACGAGTCCGTCACGCGCCGCGTGCAGCGCTCGCGCGAGGTGCCCGACGGCACGCGCACGGCCACCCGCGAGGTGCCGGACAGCCGCACGCGCACCCGGGAGGTCACGGAGCGCGTGCAGACGGGCGAGCGCACCTACGTCTGCGGGCAGCGCGACCTGGGCAACGGCTACTTCGAGGACATCGAGTGCTCCGACCCCGTCTACGAGAACCAGACGCGGACGGAGGAATACGAGGAGCCCACCACCCGCACGGAATCGTACGAGGAGACGGTCTACCGCACGGAGTACTACTGGGAGAACGAGACCACGCGCGAGCCCGTCTACCGGCGCGTGCAGGTGTACGACACGTTCTTCACCTACCGCGTGGTCGCGTGGGATTCCGTGGAGACGCGGCAGGCGCGGGGGGACACGACGGCGCCCGCGTGGCCGGACACGACGTTGCGCCCTGGCCAGCGCATCAGCCGCAGGCGCGAGGAGTACCGGATGACGTTCCGCCGGGCGGACGGCAGCCTGTTTGGCCCGCGCGTGGCGCTGGACGTGTGGACGCGCTGGCGCCGGGGCCAGCCCGTGGCCCTGCGCCAGGCGGACCGGGACGACCCGCTCCGCTTCGACGTCCTGCCAGCGGACAGCCTGGCCGCGTGCCGCCGCTGGCACCGCGACGGCAACCAGGACGAGGCCCCCGCCGACTCGCTCGGCTGCTCGCCGCGGCCGCCGCCGGGGCCGTAGGGGCGGATGCACGCCGACCTGCGGACTCACCCCCGCGGGCCCGCGGAACCATCTGCGCCGTTTTCCGTATCAGCACGCCGTCTCGCCGGGCGCATAGCACGCACGCCCCTCCCGTACGCCGCCCGGCACCTCCACCGCTCTCCCCCATCCGCCCATGGCCATTCGCGAAGGGCGCTGGGACTGCCCCAGCTGCGGATCCAAGGCCGTCTACGGGCGTCACGTGGACTGCCCGGGATGCGGAAAGCCGCGCCCGGCCGGCATCCGCTTCTACCTGGCGGACGACGCGCCCGTCATCACGGACGCGGCGCGGCTGGCGGAGGCCTGGGCCGGTGCGGACTGGATCTGCGAGCACTGCG
>DATING010001330.1:0-3079 GCA_035474555.1 Longimicrobium sp.
GGCGGCGGTCGCTGCGCCGCAGCAGGGTAAAGATCACGCCGGACGTAAACACCACCACGCTGGCGACCACCACCACGCTCACGATGAAGAGCAGGCGGTTGTCGGGAGTGGTGGCGGAGCTGGGGACGGCGGCGGCCACCGCTGCCGCCTGGGCCTGCAAGATCATTCGAAGACGCCAAAGGAAAGGCACGCGCCGCGATACGGACTGCGGCGCAGGCGGTGGAATAAAGGTGGTTCTGAATTCCGGCCCGGCTCAGCCCCCGCGGCCGTCGCCCCGTCCGTCGCCGCGGCGCGGGTCGGGGATGCGCGACACGACGAAGCTCACCGTCTCGCCCTTTTCCTCGCCCTCGGGCACCACCGTCTCCACGGTAATGCGGCGGACCACGCCGCGCTCGTCGCGCAGGGTGACCTCGATGTCGATTCCCAGGTCCGGCGCCACGATGTGCGTGCGCACGCGCGGCCCGGGATCGCCGGCGGGGGGGTCCGGGTTGCGGAGCAGGATCTTGGTGCTCTGCCGCCCGGTATCCAGGCCGCGCGCCACCTTTACCTGATGAAACCAGTCGGGCTGGTAGCCGATCAGGTATCGGCGCCCGTGCTGGTCCTCGCCCTGCCCTTCGCGGTTGTGGCGTGCCATGGGGCACCTCCGGAGATGGAGCGGAGCAATGCGACGCGATTTCCCGCAGAAAACTCCGGTCCGCACGCCGGGATGTCAAGGCGCGCGTTCAGCGGAGGGCTCTCGCGGGAGAGGGTGAAACGGCGGGATTGGGGGTCGTGCGCCCCTCCCGCCCCTCCCTCTCCGGCCGTGTGGGGCCGGTGACGGCGCAGGCAACCGCTCACTTTCATGGTTATGGGCTCCCGAAGCCGCGTGACTTTGCGGCTCTTTCGGAGCAGCCGGCCCTGCGTGCGGGGCCGGTACGGGTGGTGATTTACAATTTATACGCCGCGGAGAGCGCGGAGAATGAAAATGTTTTCACCGTGCTCCACGCGCTCCCTCCCCCGGGCCGCTCCGCGAGCGTTTCGGCCGCGCCGTTCCTCACGAAATGTGCCTATGAGGACGGTTGAAAGATGCGCGTCGGATCATCGCCTGGGGTCGTGGATCGGCCGCGGTGGCGGGCTCCCCGACCCGGCGAATGAATTCGCGGCACCGAAAACGTGATGTCGGCCGTCGCCGACAGGTCCGGGCGGCATCAGGTGCCGTGCCCGCCGGCCCGCATCCGCCGGGTCGTGCGGAGGCGGAGTATCCGCACCAGTGGGCGAAGTCCCGGCGGGCTACGAGCGAATGAATTCGCCGCTGGAAGTTCACGAAGTCCGCCTTCGCGGACTGCCCGTGCACGGGCCGGCCCGGTGCACCGAAGCGAGGTAACGCCGTTGAAGCCCTGTTCGTGTCGCGCCTCGGCGCGAGACAGGGCTTACCGCAGTCCCAGCGGCGGCTTTAGCCGCTCAGGCTCGATGCCGGCTCCACCCACTTTCGCACTTTCGCACTTTCGCACTTTCGCACTTTCGCACTGCCGTCACACCGTCAGCTCCCACGGCCGGTTGGTGGCGCGCGCGCGGGTCACGGCATCGCGCATCAGCAGCTCCTGGTAGTTCACCTCGGGCTCGTCGAAAGCGGGACGGCGCTGCACGTACTGGCCGTCGGCGTTCAGCTCCCACGCCAGGCGGTTGTCGTTCAGCGCGTAGTGAAGCACGTCCACCACGCGCGCCCGCAGCGCCGGGTCCAGCACGGGCACCATCGTCTCCACCCGCTCGCTCAGGTTGCGCCCCCGCCAGTCCGCGCTGCCAATGAAGATCTCCGGGTCGCCGCCGTTCTGGAACAGGTAGATGCGGTCGTGCTCCAGGAACCGCCCCAGGATGCTCACCACCCGGATGTTGTCGCTGTACCCCGGCAGCCCCGGCCGCAGCCGCGAATGCCCGCGGACGATCAGGTCCACCTTGACCCCCTCCTGCGACGCGCGGTACAGCTCCTGGATGATCTCCGCGTCGTCCAGCGCGTTCATCTTGGCCACGATGCGCCCCGTGCCCCCCTGGCGCTGCGTCTGCACCTCGCGGCGAATGCGCTCCTCCATCACCCGCCGCATGTCGCGCGGGGCCACGATGAGCCGCTGGTAGTGCTGGTCGGGCGCGTAGCCGGTGAGGAAGTGAAAGAAGTTCACCAGGTCCGCGCCGATCTCCGGGTTGGCCGTGAGCAGCCCCAGGTCCGTGTACTGGCGCGTGGTCTTCGCGTGGTAGTTGCCCGTGCCGATGTGGCAGTAGGTGCGCGGCCGCCCTTCCTCCAGCCGCACCACGAGCGTGACCTTGCTGTGCGTCTTGAGGCCCACGAGGCCGTAGGTCACGTGCACGCCGGCGTCTTCCATCTGCTCGGCCCCGGCGATGTTATTGGCCTCATCGAAGCGGGCGCTGAGCTCCACCAGCACGGCCACCTGCTTGCCCCGCTCCGCCGCGCGCAGCAGCGACTGCACCACGGGCGACCGCACGCCGGTGCGGTACAGCGTCATCTTGATGGCCAGCACCTTGGGGTCGCTGGCGGCCTCATCCAGCAGCCGCTGCACGCTCCCCGTGAACGACTCGTACGGGTGATGCACCAGCACGTCGTGGCGGCGCAGGATGGCGAAGATGTTCTTTTCGTCCTCCGTCTCGCCTTCGTGGCTCAGCAGCTCGGGGACCACGGGCTCCCACGGCTCGTACTTGAGCGCCGGCACGTCCACCTCGGCGATGGACATGCAGTCCGCGTGGTCCACCAGGTTGGCCGTCTCGTACACGTCGGCGGCATCCAGCTCCATCTCGCGCACGAGCAGGTCGCGCACCTCGGGCGGCATCCCCCGCTCCACCTCCAGCCGCACCACGGGCGCAAACCGCCGCTCCCGCAGCTCCTCGCTGATCATCTCCAGCAGGTCCTCGGCCTCGTCGTCGTCGCGGTCCACGTCGGCGTTGCGGGTCACGCGAAAGGCGCTGGCCGTGACGATCTCCATCCCCGGGAACAGCTCGGCCACGTTGGCCTGGATGAGCTGCTCCACGGGGACGACGTGGTGGCGGTGCGGCGAAAAGGGGACGGGCACCCAGCGCCCCTGGTTGGTGGGCA
>DATING010001331.1:0-2439 GCA_035474555.1 Longimicrobium sp.
GGCAGAGCGAATGAATTCGCCGCAACGACGACACGAAGTCCGCCTGCGCGGACTCGGTGCACCGGCGGCGTCCGGCGCATGAAGCGGCGTTCCGTTCGCATCAGGCATGACCCACCGGGTCCGTGATGGCATCATCCGCCGCTGTAAAAGCGGAAGCCCCGTCCAGACGACGCTCACGCGTCACCGGGCGGGGCTTCAACGTTCTCATGATCCACAATTTCGGCACCGACATCGTTCGTCACGGACGCCGAAGGGCCGCAGTGTGTGCGTGCCACTCACCGATCCAGGTACAGCTTTGCGCGCGCCTTGGCCATTCGCATCAGGTGCTCCAGCTGGATGTAGTGCTCCAGTTCGGATGCTTCATCCGGCGAAAGGGTGCCCGTCCTCTCGCGCCTCACCAGATCCGCGACGCGGCTGCGAGCTTCCTCGGACGGACGGAACTCCACGACGTTTTCGGAACTCGGCCCGGCGGCAATGAAGTCCACCACTTCATCGTAGGCACGGACGGGAGGCATCATCGTTCACTCTTGGGCAGGATTCGCCTCAACGCGATCCACCGGCAAACGGGGCGTCAACGCTCCGGAAGTCAGAACCCGCCGCGCGACGGAGGTCAGGCACGGGATGGCAAATCCTTCGGTCGCGCGTGGAGGGGTGTGCACGGGCAGAGTCCGCGCAGGCGCTCCCCTGCGAGATCAACCGTGACGAGTGCCCGTCCACGTGGCAGGCAACTCGTCGAAGTGTATACCCTCTCCCACGCAGTTTGTGGGAGAGGGTGCGAGCCTAAGCGAGCGGGTGAGGGCCACCGCTCTCGCGACCGCGCCCGCCCTTCACCCCCCCAGAAAGCTCCGCACGTACCAGTCGATCATCGCTTGGCCAAAGGGCTCCGTGATGGCGGCGCCCACGGCCAGGAAGATGCCGAACGGCACCAGCTTGCCCGTCTTCATGCTGATGGGCGCGAAGATCAGCGTGCCGAACAGCGCGCCCAGGAACAGGGTCAGCAGCACGCCCCAGGGGCCCAGGAACGCGCCCACCATGGCCATCATCTTGATGTCCCCGCCCCCCATCGCCTCCTTCTTGAACGCGTACTCCCCCAGCACCGCCACCAGCCACAGCACCCCGAACCCCACCGCCGCGCCGATCAACGACCGCAGCGGGTCGATCCCCCCCGGCGCGAACGAGAGCGCCAGCCCCAGCACCGTTCCGCCGAGGGTGAACTGGTCGGGGATGATGTAGGTGGCCGCGTCCGACAGGGCGATCCCCAGCAGGATGGTAAAGAACAGCGCCGTGGCCAGCGCCTGCCAGTCCCACCCGAAGCGCCACACCGCCATCACCCACAGCAGCGCCGTGAACAATTCCACCAAGGGATACTGGATGGAGATGCGGTTGCCGCACGCCCGGCACTTGCCCCGCAGCCACAGCCAGCCCAGCACGGGGACGTTGTCGTACCAGCGGATGCGGGTGCCGCACGCGGGGCAGCTGCTGGGCGGCGAGACGACGGACTTGTCCTCCGGCCAGCGGTACACGCACACGTTCAGGAACGAGCCCACGCAGGCGCCGACCAGGCCGGCGTAGACCATCAGGAGGATTTCCATCGAATCGGGATTCGCGTTCAGCGGAGAAGGTCGTGGAGCAGGATGGCGCCGGCGGCGGCCACGTTCAGCGACTCGGCGCGGCCGCGCAGGGGAATGCCCACGGCGCGATCGGCATGGGCGCGCGTCTCATCCCCCACACCGGCGCCCTCGTTCCCCAGCACGAGCGCGGCGCGGCGCGGCCGGGCGTCTCCCAGCGGCGACCCGCCCACCACGGCAGCCAGCGTCTCCGCCCCCCGCGCGCGCAGAAACGGCGCCAGCGCGTCCCATCCCGCCTCCACCACTGGAAGGCGAAAGGTGGAGCCCATGGCCGCACGGACGGACTTGGGATTCCAGGGATCCACCGTCCCCGGCAGGGCGACGAGGCCGATCGCGCCCAGCGCCTCGGCCGTGCGGGCCAGCGTGCCGAAGTTGCCGGGGTCCTGCACCGCGTCCAGCACCAGGACGATGGCGGGATCGTCCTCCATCCGCAGCGCGTCCAGCCCCGCGGCCGGGATGGGCGCGGCGGCCAGGATGCCCTGCGGCGTCTCCGTATCCGCCAGGGCGGCCAGGGTGCGGTCGTCCGTCTCGCGCAGCGCAACTCCGCGCGCGGCAAGCAGATGCAGCAACGCCTGTCCCCGCGGCGTGTCCCCCAGGGAGGACGACGCGACGGCCAGGCGCACGGGGAGCGGCGATGCGAGCAGGTCTTCCACGGCCCGCACGCCCTCGGCGAGAAAGAGCCCCTCCGCCTGCCGCGCCTTGCGCTGGCGGAGGGAACGGAGGAGGGACTGTTCGCGGCGGCTCAGCACGAGGCCCGACCTTGGTCCGCCTTTTGCCTTCCAGGGGGGCTCAACGCGTCACACATCAGCGC
>DATING010001332.1:0-4901 GCA_035474555.1 Longimicrobium sp.
GGCGGCCTTTACCTGGATCTCGTCGATGAGGTTCATGCCGAATCATGGACAGAAAAGCACAGCCTGTAAACTCTCCGTCCATTTACGGCCAGGGGCCTAACCGGCCCGCTTCGTTTTCCGCCGCAGGAAGTCGCGCATGATGTACTGGCCCAGCGTCATGGTGCTGGTGAAGTACGCCTTGCCGCGCGCGATCTGCGACACCTGGTTCACGAAGGCGACGAGGTACGGGTCGCGCGCCAGCATGAAGGTGTTGATCAGGATCCCCGACTTGCGGCAGGCACCCACCTCCTGGAACGTCTCCCGCAACACGAACTGGTCCAGCCCCATGCTGTTCTTGTAGACGCGCCCGTCCGGCAGCGTGATCGCCGACGGTTTGCCGTCCGTGATCATCACGATCTGCCGCATGTCCTTGTTCTGCGCCAGCAGCAGCCGGCGGGCGAGCTTGAGCCCCGCGGCCGTGTTGGTGTGGAACGGGCCCACCTGCGCGTGCGCCAGCCGCCCGATGGGGATCTCCTCGGCCGTGTCGCCAAAGAGCACGACCTTGAGCGTGTCGCCGGGGAACTGCGTGCGGATGAGGTGCGTGAGCGCCAGCGCCACCTTCTTGGCGGGTGTAAAGCGGTCCTCGCCGTACAGGATCATGCTGTGGCTGATGTCCACCATCAGCACCGTGGCGCACGACGAGCGGTACTCCGCCTGATTCACGTGCAGGTCGCCGTACTCCAGCGGCAGCGTGCCGTCCTCGCGCAGCCCCTCGCGCGCCAGGGCGCTCTTGAGCGTGGCGGGGATGTCCAGGTTCAGCACGTCGCCGAACTCGTAGGGGCGGCTGGCGGCCTCGGCCTCCACGCCCGTGGCCAGGTGCGGCGTGTCGTGGCTGCCGAACGACGACTTGCCCATGGCGCCCAACAGGTTGCGCAGGGTGCGGTATCCCAGGAAGTCGATCCCCTTGCCCGTCAGGGAGAACTCCACCTGCCGCGACGCCTCGCGCGCCTCGTCGATCTTGCCGTCCTTCATCTCCGCGTAGCCGCCGGGCATCTGCGGCTTGCCGCCCTCCGAGACGTTCAGGAACCCCTCGTCCACCATCCGCTGGATCAGGCGGTCCAGCAGCTCGGCGATCTGCTGGCGCACCTCGTCGTTGGGCTCGCCGTCGCCGCGCATCTCGGCGATCATCTCGGGCGTGAGCTGGCCGCTTTGCAGCAGGGCCTTGAGCAGCGCCTCCTTGAGGGCGTCCAGCGAGCGGTCGTCCTCCTCCCCCCCGAACTCGCCCCACCACGGGTTCACGTGGTGCCCGCCCGCGAACCCGCTGTTGAGCAGGAAGTCCGAGAGCTGGTCCAGCAGGGCCTGCAGGTTCATCGCGTCGGCCATGTGGCCGGTGTACCGCGAGTAGCTCGTGAATCGCATGAGATGCCTCCGAGGGGCTTGAACCGGACCGGCGGCGCACGTCGCGGGCCATCCCGGGGCGGTGGCGCGCCGGAAGGCCGTCCCGTAAGATAAGTCCGAACCAACCGTTTCGCACAGCAGGGGATACGAGGGACCACGGACGAGCAGATTCCGGAGGCGGACGCGGAGGCACGGGGGTGGGAGCCCGCGCCCGGCCCCATGCGCGGTCCGCCCACGCAATTGCCGGATGCCCCGGAGCGTCCGGCCGAGGTAGAGATCCCCGCCCGTGCGTTCGGGGCCCTGCGGCACCGCAACTTTCGCGTGTTCTACGTGGGCCAGCTGCTGTCGCTGGCGGGGACGTGGATGCAGAGCACGGCGCAGGGCTGGCTCGTGCTGGAGCTCACCAACAGCGCGCTGCTGCTGGGCATCGTCACGGCCGTCACGTCGATCCCCACGCTGCTCTTCAGCCTGTGGGCCGGCGACCTCGCCGACCGGCACGACAAGCGGCGCATCATCCTCATCGCCCAGTTCGTCGCCCTGGGCGCCGCGCTGGGCTTGGCCGTGCTGACGGACACCGGCCGCATCACCTACGGCGCGCTGCTGGCCCTGGTGTTCGTGCTGGGGATGGCGAGCGCCTTCGAGATCCCCGCCCGCCAGGCGTTCTTCGTGGACCTGGTGGGGCCGGCGGACCTGCCCAACGCCATCGCCCTCAACTCCGCGGCCTTCAACGCCTCGCGCATCGTGGGCCCCGCCCTGGCCGGCCTGGTGATCGGCGCGGCGGGGGTGGCCGCGTGCTACTACGCCAACGCCGTGTCGTACGTGGCCGCCATCACGGGGCTGGTGATGATGCGCCTGCCGGCGTGGGTGCCCAGGCCGCGGACGGCCAGCACGCTGGAAAGCATCCGCGAGGGGCTGGCGTACATCCGCTCCGACCGGCTGGTGCGCACGCTGGTGTGGCTGATCGCGGGGATGTCGGTAACGGTGCTGCCGTACACCATGCTGCTCCCCGTCTTTGCCCGCGACGTGCTCAAGGTGGGCGCGCCCGGGCTGGGCGCCATGCTCTCCGCCTCGGGGGCGGGCGCGCTGGCGGCGGGGGTGGCGCTCGCGGCCGGCCGGGTGCGCGTTCCCCGCGGGCGGCTGATCATCGGCGCGGCGCTGTCGTACGCGCTGGTGCTGATCGGGTTCGCGCTGTGCCCGTGGTATCCGCTGTCCCTCGTGCTGCTGGCGCTGGTGGGGTTCACCATGATCCTGAACAACGCCACGGTGAACGCCTTGCTGCAGAGCCGCGTGCCGGACCACCTGCGCGGGCGGGTGATGTCCGTCTACGTGTTCATGTTCGTGGGGATGAGCCCGCTGGGCTCGCTGCAGGCCGGCGCCATGGCGCGGTGGTTCGGGGCGCCGCTGGCCGTGGGACTGGGTGCCGGCGGGTTGCTGCTGATCATGGCGTGGATCGTGGCCAACGTGCCGGAGCTGGCCGCGGCGGAGTGAACGGCAGTGCGGGAGTGCGGGAGTGCGAAAGTGTGAAAGTGCGAAAGTGGATCGTGCGGGGGACGGCTACCTGCATCAGTGTGGCGTTCCGTCCTGAGCGGGTAAACCCGCCGCTGGGACTGCCATAAGCCCTGTCTCGCGCTGACGCGCTCTGCGAACAGGGCTTCAACGGATTCCACCCACGAGGTGCCGGTGGCGTGGCACCCCGCCCGTGACGGACAGTCCGCGCAGGCGGACTTCGTGTATTTGTTGCGGCGAATTCATTCGCTTGGGCAGTGTGGTGAGCGAGGGAAATCGATATATCCAGGTTATGCATTAACCGAAGATCTATGCATTTGTGCAACGGGTCGGGCTTGACGATCATTGTCGGACAACGGCGATGAGTCCACCCGCAACCTGGAGCACGAGCGATGAAGTGGTACGAGCGCGAATTCACCTTCAAGAGCCAGCCCTACCCCCTGTTCCTGACGGACGTGGCCTGGTCCGCGGTGACGGTGATGACGGTGGCGGTGGGCCTGTTTCTCTTCGACGCGAACGTCGCGGCCATCGCCGTGGCCGGCACCGCCACCACGCTCCTGCTCGGGCGGATGATCGTCCGCCGTGCGGCCCATCACCGCGCGGAGACGGGCCTGGTCCCGGCCAGGAGCCTCGGCGTCACGCCGCTCACGGGATCGCGCCGCGCCGCCGGCATCTGAACGCCCCTGCTCCGAGCGGTCCCATACCGGCCTCGCGCCCCACGGCGCGGGGCCGGTCCGTTCGTTGCCGTCCACTAGCGCGCACTTTCGCACTTTCGCACTTTCGCACTTTCGCACTTTCGCACTGCCGTAATGTCCTTCCCCGTCCTCCGCCCTCGCCTCCTCGCCTGGTACGATGCCGCGCGCCGTGACCTGCCGTGGCGCACGGCGCCGGGCGAGCCGCCGGACCCGTACCGCGTGTGGCTGTCGGAGGTGATGCTCCAGCAGACGCGCGTGGAGACGGTGCGGCCGTACTACGAGCGATGGCTGGCCCGCTTTCCCACCGTGCAGGCGCTGGCGGACGCGCCGCTGGACGAGGTGCTAAAGGCGTGGGAGGGGCTGGGATACTACTCGCGCGCCCGCAACTTCCACGCGGCCATCCGCACCGTCGCCGAGCGGCACGGCGGCCGCGTCCCCGGCGAGACAGAGGCCTTCCGCGCGCTCCCCGGCGTGGGGCGCTACACGGCGGGGGCGGTGATGTCCATCGCCTTCGGGCGCGCGGAGCCGGTGGTGGACGGCAACGTGCGGCGCGTGTTTGCCCGCTGGATGGACGATCCCGCGCCCGCGGACGACACACTCTGGCGGATGGCCGCCGAGCTCATCCCCGGCGAGCGGCCGGGCGACGTGAACCAGGCGCTGATGGAGCTGGGCGCCACCGTGTGCACGCCGCGCAACCCGCGTTGCGGTGCGTGCCCCGTGCGCGAGTGGTGCGCGGCGTACGCGGCCGGCACGCAGAACGAGCGGCCCGCGCCCAAGAAGGCCGCGCCGCTCCCACACGAAGACACTGCGGTGCCTGTCATCCAGCGCCCCGGCGAGGTGCTGCTCGTCCGGCGTCTCGTATCCGCGCGGCTGGGCGGGATGTGGGCCTTTCCCCAGGCCGTCCGCGCGGACGATGAATCGCTCCCCGCCGCCGCCGCGCGCGCCGCCCGCGACGGGCTGGGCATCGGAATCGCGGTCGGGGAGCCGGTCGCCGTGGTGCAGCACACCTTTACGCACGTCCGCGCCACCTACCACGCCCTCCGCTGTACCGTCACCGACGGCGATCCGCAGCCGCTGCACTACGATGCCGTCGCCTGGATCCCCTGGGACCGCATCGGCGACTACGCGCTCCCCGTGGCCCAGAAGCGCATCGCCGCCCTCGCCGCCGAGACCACGCTCTTCACCCCCGGCTGATTCGCATCCACCGATCCGGATCTCCCTGCCCGCCCAGCAGGAGGATGGATCGGCTGAAGTCGGACAGAGCGAATGAATTCGCCGCAACGAACACACGAAGTCCGCCTGCGCGGACTGTCCGTCACGGGC
>DATING010001333.1:0-9571 GCA_035474555.1 Longimicrobium sp.
CAGACGGGCAAACGGAGCGGGGGAAGGGGAGACGAACGCGTCAAGGTGGCGCGTCTTGCTCCTCTTCCCCCGTCTGAACAGCGTCCGGATTTCCTCCGACGCGGTGATCCGGGTCCGCCGTGGCAGGCCGAATCCCTCGCGTGCGCGGTCGCCGGCGGTCTCCACGCGTGGAGGCGCGGCGCCGGCGATCAGTACTTGCTCGGGACGCTGACGGCCAGCTTGTGACGCCCCTTGCGGCGACGGCTGTTCAGCACCGCGCGGCCGCCCTTGGTGGCCATCCGGGCGCGGAACCCGTGCTTGTTGATCCGCTTGCGGTTGCGCGGACGGTAACTCGGCTTCATCGGTCAGAACCCCTTCGGGTGTAAGGCTCGCGGCAAAGACCGTGAATGTAAGCACGTTTCCCGGTTTCGTCAACTGGAGGGGGGACGGGCGCTTACGGACGTGTGGTCGCGCGGTGGAGGGAGATCGGCACGGAAGGGCAACGGCAGCTGCGTGTGCGGGCGTGCCCCTGCGCTGCGCTCCGGGTCGGGCTGCGCGCGCAGTAGGGCACGATACAACTGTGCCCAACTGCGCCGAGCCTCCTACGCGGGGGAGCACGATACTGCCTGTGCTCCCCCGCTCCGGCGTCTCGGCCCTGCGGGCGCGCATCCCTCACGCAAAGATGCCCCTCCACCGGCCTCTCTCGGCGCAAACGGCCGCGCGTAGAGGCGTGGGCCTGCCCTTCCCTCGTCTCAGTCGTCCTCGAGCACGTGGCGCAGGCCGGTGAGGCCCTCGCGCAGGAGGGTGGCGTCGCCGACGTCGTCCGCGAACCAGGCGAGCGCGGCGGAGTGAAAGGCGGCCCGCAGGCGCGCGGTGCGCCGCGTCCGCGCGTCCAGGGGCCCGTACGCACGCGCGAACGCGTCACGCGCGCGGGCCGGGAGAAAGGCGTAGGCCACGGACAGGTCCACGGCCGGGTCGCCCGCGTGCACGTCGCCCCAGTCGATCACGCCGGAAACGCGGCGGGCATCGTCCACCAGCAGGTGCCGGACGTAGATGTCGCCGTGGACCAGCACGGGTGCGGGCGGCGGGGCGGGGAGGCCGCCGTCCAACAGGCGCAGCCAGGGGCCCGGAGCCGCGATGTGGCCGCGCGCGTGGAGCAGCTCCAGGCGCTCCCGCACCTCCGGCATCCGCCGCTCAAAGGCCGTGCGGCCGATCTCGTCCGGCGGCAGCTCCAGCCCGTCCGCGGGGATGGCGTGCAGCGCGGCCAGGAAGGCACCCAGCGGCGCCGCGGCCGCCCTCCGCTCCTCGTCCGAGAGGTTCGCCGCGCACGCCGTGATGCCGGCAAGGCGCGGATAGCCGGCGAACGTCCACGGAAAGCGCTTCGTCGGCCGGCCGATCCACCGCGGGTGGGGCACCGCGAGGGGAAGGCGGCCGGCCAGGTGCGGCATCACGCGCGTCTCCCGCTCCAGCAGCGCGACGGTGCTCGCCTTGCGGGGAAAGCGGAAGACGGCGGCGCCATCCACCAGGTACGCCGTGTTGTCCCATCCGCTGCCGAACGGCTGGATCCCACCCGTGCCGAGCTCCGGGAACTGCTCGCGGACCAGGGCGAGCGCGAGCGCCGGCGGCACCTCCCGCTCCGCGATCCACGGCTGGCTCATCGGCATCTCCATCGAGAGACGTGGTGATCCCCGTCCCCCATCCACCGGAGAGCGGTCGCGGCGCATCATCCGATTCGGAAGAGACATTCCCCGGTCCCCGGAGGGGGAGTATCAGACCCGGTGCAGTAGCAGTAAACAGGGTCTGCCACCCCGAGATGAGACAATCCTGCCATTGTCCACTGTGTAGTCTTCGGGTGGGGTTCGGAACTCTGCCACATCCGCAGGCCCTCCGTTACGAAGCACGTTTTCGCGCTTGCGCAAGCCCCTCATCAAAGGGGCTAAATACATGCACTTACGGGGTTTCTTGACTTTTCCACAGTGCGTTTCTAGGTTGCCCCCGTGCCACTCACACGGTTCTGCCGTCCGTCTTGCCGCCGCTTGAAGTGTTGATGGAGCTCACAGCCGGGGAAATCTGGTCGCGCATCCTGGAGAGTGCCAAGACCGCGCTACCGGAGCAGGCGTTTCGTACCTGGCTCGCTCCCACGCAGGCGGTCGCCATCTCCAACGACCTGCTGGTGGTCGCTACCCCCAATCCGTTCGCCGTGGACTGGGTGGAGGACAAGTACGCCTCGCTGCTGACCAGCATTGGTGAGCACCTGTTCGGGCGTCGCTTTACCCTCTCCGTCCAGTACCAGGGAAACGGCAAGGCTGCTTCCGTGCCCGCCTCCATCGACCTGGCCGCACCCCCGTCCGCAGCAATGCAGTCGTCGCCCCGCATGGAAGCGCCGGCGGTGCACACGCACACGCACGCCCCCGCGGCGGCCGTGGCGGACCCGCGCCCCATCCTGGCGCCGCTGAACCCGCGCTACATCTTTGACCGCTTCGTCGTCGGCAACAACAACCAGCTGGCGGCCGCGGCGGCGCACGGCGTGGCCGAGGCGCCCGCGCGGCTGTACAACCCGCTGTTCATCTACGGCGGCGTGGGGCTGGGCAAGACGCACCTGATGCACGCCATTGGGCACGCCATGCTGGAGCGCGACCCGGGCAAGCGGGTGATGTACCTGTCGTCCGAGCGCTTCACCAACGAGCTGGTGAGCGCCATCCAGGAAGGCTCCATGGCCGAGTTCCGGCGCCAGTACCGCGCCTGCGACCTGCTGCTGGTGGACGACATCCAGTTCCTGGAAGGCAAGGAGCGCACGCAGGAGGAGTTCTTCCACACCTTCAACGCGCTGCACGACAGCCAGCGGCAGATCGTGCTGACCAGCGACCGGCCGCCCAGCGCCACGGGGCTGGAGGACCGCCTGGTCTCGCGCTTCGAGTGGGGGATGGTGGCCGACATCAAGGCCCCCGACTTCGAGACGCGCGTGGCCATCCTGCGCCGCAAGGTCGAAGAGGACGCCCTGGTGATCCACGACGCCGACGAGGTGCTGTCGTTCATCGCCAAGCACCGCACGTCGTCCGTCCGCGAGATCGAGGGGGCGATGATCAAGCTGCTGGCGTACAGCAGCCTTACGCGCCGCCCCATCGACCTGTCGCTGGCCCGCGAGGCGCTGGGCGTGGGCCCGCAGACCGACGGGGGCGGCGGCGTGTCGGCCGGCGGCATCACCCCGCAGCGGGTGCGCGACAAGGTGGCGCACGCCTGGGGCACGACGTCCGAGGCGCTGCAGTCCAAGAAGCGGACGAAGGACCTGACCATCCCGCGCCAGGTGGCCATGTACCTGGTAAAGGAGATGTTCGACCTGTCGCTGGTGGAGATCGGCAAGCTGTTCGGCGGGCGCGACCACAGCACGGTGATCCACTCCATCGCCAAGGTGGAAGAGGACATCACCACCGATCCCGTATTCCGCCGGCGCGTGGAGGAGCTGCGGGAGGCGCTGCGGTAGATCGGGAGGGAAGTGCGTGAGTGCGTGAGTGCGTTAGTGCGGGAGTGGTTCGGCGGTGGGATGAGGGTCGGCGGGTGATCGCGGAGATCCAGCCGAGCGAATGAATTCGCCGCAACAACCACACGAAGTCCGCCTTCGCGGACTGCACGGTGAGCATCCAGCGCGGTCTCCAGTGAGTGCCGGAGGGCTGAGCGGCTGAAGCCGCCGCAACGACTGCGGAAAGCCTCACAAACTGCGTGAGGCTTCAACGGCGACGGCAGGCAGCCTCCGGCTCGGGCCGATACCTTGGAGGGCCGCCACGGTCACGGCAGGGCGCCCGTGCACGATCTGTCGGCGAAGGCCGACATCGCGGGGTCATTGCCGCGAATTCATTCGCCGGGCAGGCTTCGCGGGTGCACTTGATCCGCATCGCCTCCGAATGAATGGCTTGGCTGGATGGGCTCCGCGGGCGCACATTGTTGGCATCTGGTGGATGGGTGACTGGCCCTCGCAGGCCCTGCGGGTGCACTTTGTTCACGTCGCTTTCGGGACGGTGCGGGGGATCCGCTGCCGGTGGAAGGGCGGTCGGGCGCGACGAATCCGCCGTACCGTCGCTGGCCCAATCGGCGCGAGTCCTTGACAGCACACTCCGCACGGGGTACATGCGGGGTAGAAATGCGCCCGATCGCACCGTGGACAACCGGTGTGGAAATCCCGGGACAAGTTGTGGGGAAGCCCCGCGGGGTGTGGGAACGTGGAGCGGGTGGGGAGAACGCGTGTTCTCCACAGGCGTTATCCCCAGGGGCAGGCGGTGATGCAGACCGTTGCGGTGCAGTGGGTTGAGAGGGGTGCGGAGCGGGTTGTACACGGTTCCCACAGTCTCTACTACTGTAACTAAGATTTATATCTATTCTCTGGTAGATACCTTTCCCCGTGGAGAACGGGGCCAACTCCAGGCGATGCGCGGAACCGAACCGTATGCGATTCACGATCACGCGTGAGAACCTGCTGCAGGGTCTGGGCGCGGTGGCGGGCAGCATTCCCAGCCGCACCACCCTGCCCGTGCTCTCCAACATCCTGATCGAGGCCGAGGACGGCGCCGTCCGCATGAGCGGCACGGACCTGGACACGGCCGTGTCGGTGCGCGTGGCCGCGGACGTGGGCGAGTCCGGCGCCATCACCGCGCCCGCCAAGAAGCTCCAGGAGATCGCCCGCGAGCTCCCCGGCGCCGTGGAGTTCACCACGCAGGGCGACGCCATCAACATCGCCAGCGGCCGCACCAAGTACCGGCTCAACGGGCTGCCCCGCGACGAGTTCCCCGCGTTCCCCAAGGTGGACTTCGCGGAGAGCTGGCGCGTGACGGGCACGGACCTGCAGCGGCTGATCAGCTCCGTCTCGTTCGCCGCGTCCACCGAGGAGACGCGGCCCATCCTGAACGGCGTGCTCTGGCAGCTGAACGAGGGCGAGATGCGGATGGTGGCCACCAACGGCCACCGCCTGGCCAAGATGACGCTCCCCGTGGAAAGCGCGGACGGCTCCGTGCCCCCGGGCGACTTCATCGTCCATCCCCGCGCCCTGTCGCAGGTGCAGCGCCTGTTCCGCGGTGACGAGACGGTGGAGGTGGGCCGATCGGAGAACCACATCGGCTTCCGCGGCAACGACGTGCAGATCTTCACGCGCCTCATCGAGGGGCCGTATCCCAACTACGAGCAGGTCATTCCGCGCGACAACGACAAGCACATGGTGTGCGACAAGGACGCGCTCACCAAGGCCGTGCGGCGCATGGCCATCGTGGCCAGCGACCAGACGCACCGCATTCGCCTTTCCCTGGGCGGCCCCATGCTGCGCTTTGCCGTGGAGACGCCCGACGTGGGCACGGCCACGGAAGAGCTGCAGGTGGAGTACGACGGCGAGCCGCTGGAGATCGGCTTCAACGCGCAGTACCTGCTGGAGCTGCTCAAGTACATGCCCACCAGCGAGGTGCGGATGAGCTTCAAGGCGCCGGAGCGCGCGGCCACCATGAACCCCATCGGCAACGAGGACACGCCGGACTACCTGTGCCTGGTGATGCCCCTGCGCCTGCTGAGCTGACGGGACGGATGACGGATCTTCGCTCCGGCGAAAACGAGCGGGGGAGGGCCACGGCGGCCTTCCCCCGCTCGCGTTTTGTGCACCATGCCGATTGAGCCACCGCGGGAACAATGAAGACATCGCGCAACGACCCCTGCCCCTGCGGCTCGGGAAAGAAGTACAAGGCCTGCTGCATGCCCCGCGACGTGGCCCGCGATCGCGTTCGGGCCGCGGGGGGCGACGAGGTGCTCGACGCCGCGGACGCGGCCGCGTGGAAGGCGATCGAAGCGCAGACGGTGTGGCAGGCGGACGTGCTCCCCTTGCCGCGCTCCGCCACGGCGAAAGCCGTTTCGATGATGATCGTCACGGCGGGCGAGCTGATCGTCAACGGGGAAGCCGTGCCCTATCACCCGTCCACGGCGGAGGAGCGTGCGGCCGTGATCGCCCAAGGGCTTGCCGTGGCCACCCGTGCGGCGTGCCGGCTTCCCGAGCGCCTGCACGTGCGGGACGCGGAGGTCGCCGCGTTGCTGGGGGCACGGCCGCAGCTGCGGGGGGTGGAGGTGTTCGCGATGCCTCTCCCGGAGCTGGACGAGGCGATGCAGGTGCTCGTCGCCCAGCTGGCGGCGCCGTCCATCGTTTCGCGAATCCTTTCCCCGGACGCGTGGCGCGAGACGGAGGCGACGGCCGGCGAGCTGGCGGACTTTCACGGCGCGGCCGCGGAGTTCTACCGCCTGGCGCCGTGGAAGGACCCGGAGATGCACATCCCGTATCTGGTGCGCCTTCCCGGCGAGGAGCGGGCGTGGGGGGCCAGCGTGATGGGTGACGCCGGGGTGGCGTTCGGCCTGGCCCTGTACTCCGATCCGCTGGACCTGCTTGCCCTGATGGTGGCTCCGGAGATCGGGCAGGTGCCGAGAATGCTGGGGTACGGGCTCACCGTGGACTTCGACCGGCGCGACGCGCTCACCCCCGTCATGCGGCGCGAGATCACGGCGGCGGGGTGGCCGGTCGCGGGGCCGCGCGCGTATCCCCGCCTGTTCGCGCTGAACACGGAAGAGGGCAGGGTAACGGCGGCGCACGTCCGCAACGCGACGCTCGCGCTGCGGGGCCTGAACGTGTTCGCGGCCGACGGTGATCCCGAAGCCGCGGTGGGCGTGCAGGTGCTGCTGTTTCCGCTCCCCGGCGAGGTGCTGGACGACGACGGCTTCGCGGCGGATGATTTCGAGGAGGAAGACGGCCGAAGCCCGACCTTTCGTCTTCCCGACGCTGCGGCGCCCGTCTGTCCCGAGGGGCCGGGCGCCGATCCCGGGGCGGCCCTGCGCGGCGGGGACGACCACGCGGCGCTGAAGGCGGCGGAGGAAGAGCGCCACGCACGGTTCCAGGCCTGGCTGCCCACCGCCCTCCAGACGGTGCGCGAGGTGGACCGGCAGAACGCGCGGCACTGGACGGACCACCTGGTGGGGATGGGCGTCCCCGCGGAAGCGTTCACGGAGTACGACCTGCGGCTGTTCATCTACGACCTGTACGTCCGCAAGTCGGGCGCGACGAAAACGGCGATCCGCACGATGCCGCAGCTGCTGCCGTGGATCTTTCGGTTCCTGGAAGAGGAGGAAGGGATCTGGTACCCGTTCGCCGAGTCCGTGCTGGAGGAGCTGCGGGACAACGAACGGCGGGGACGCGAGGCGGGAATGGAGCTGGAGGAGACGCTGGCGGAGCTCGGCGACGACCTCTACGACGACCTGGATGCCCGTGCCATGCTGCACAGGCGCGAGGAGCTGGGTGGCGTGGTGCAGTGGCCCGCCATGATGAACGCCGAGGTTGCCGAGTTGGACCGCGAGCTCCAGCGCCGCTGGCTGCTGTGGTACGACGAGGCCGTGCGGCAGGGGACGGACGACTTCGACGACCTGGAAGCGGAGCTGGTGGCGCGGCAGGTGGAGTGGGAGAACACGCCGCACCCCGCGTACGGCGGCCGCCCGCCCGCGGAGGTCGTCCGCGCCTGGACGAGCTCCGAGCCGTATCTCGGGATGGACCAGCGCGCGCTGATGGAAGCACTGCACGCCGCGAGAGAATAGCCTTGCCCGCGTCTCCCCCCATCGACGTCCATCCACCGCGAGGACGATGAGCGTATCGCGCAACGATCCGTGCCCCTGCGGCTCGGGAAAGAAGTACAAGGCCTGCCACATGGCCCAGGACCAGGCGACTGCGCGGGCGGAGCGGGTGTTGGGCCCCCGTGCCGTGGCGCTTGCCGAGGAGCAGGCGGCGGAGGCGGGCCGCCGCGCGCCGTTCTGGGAGGCGGACGTGGCGCCGCTGATGGGCGCGTTCCAGGACACCCGCGAGTCGGGCGCCATCGCCACCGTGGCCGCGGGCGGGATGATCCTGGTGACGGACGTGCTCGCCCGGCGGCCGGCGGGGGTGCAGGCCCGCGCGCGTGCCGTGCTGGACGCGGTCTCCGCCGGCGCGCGCAAGACGGGCGTGTATCCGTCACGCCTGCACGTGCGCGACGAGGCGCTGGCGGACGCCTTGCGCGCCGAGGCGGAGGCGCGCGGCATGGTGCCGGCGTACGCGCCCCTGCGTGAGCTGGACGCTGCCCTGGACGACGCGCTCGCGCACCTCATGCAGTCCGCGGCGGGGGGCGCGGCGTCCCAGGCCGACACGTGGGCGGAGACGGAAGCGCCGCCGGAGGTGCTGGCGGAGTTCCACGCGGCCGCCGCGGCCTACCACCGGGCGGCTCCCTGGCGCACGCTGGGGGACGGCGATCCCCTGGTGCTCGGCTTTCCCGGCGAGGCGGAGCCGTGGGTGGCGAGCGTGATGGGGGGAGCCGGCATTCACGTGGGGCTGGCGCTCTACTCGGAGCTGGGCGACCTGGAAGCCATGCTCCAGGCCGAGGAGGTGGATGCGGAGGCCCGCGTGAAGGACATGCGCGGGGTCACCGTGAGCCTCAGCTACGACCGCGCGGCCGATGTGTCCCGGGCCATGCGGCGCGAGGTCGCGTCGGCGGGGTGGGAGCTGGCGGGGCCGGATGCCTATCCGTCGCTGCTGGGGATCGGCGTTCCCGGGCGGCGCATGACCGCGGGCCTGGTGCAGCGCGCGGGCATGGCCTGCGGCGCCGTGGCCGCGTTCGTCCAGGCGGCTCCGGACGAGCTCCCCTGGCGCGATCCGGCGACGGGAGTCCAGGTCGATTTTCTGTATGCCGACGATGATGACGGGACGGGGCGGGACGAGCTGAGCCTTCCCTGGCCGCGCCTGACGGAATCGCACCGGGTGGGCGCCGCGGGAAAGAACGCGGCTCCGCAGACCGTACTCCGCGACGGGTGGGACGAGAGCGCCGCGCGCGAATCCGCGCGCCATCTCCGGTTCCTCGGCTGGCTGGCGGAGCAGAAGGTCTCCGTGTCCGCCGGCGAACGCTTGGCGCGGACGGCGAAGATGTGGGGGGAGATGCTGATCGGGTACGGCGTGCCCGCGGAGTCCGCGACGGAGTACGACCTGCGCTTCTTTCTGTATCACCACGTGGTGGGCGACCATCCGCCCAAGCCCGTCGCCAAGCACCTGACGCGCTCGCTGGCCCGGCTCTTTGCATTCTACGCGGCGCACGAGGGCATCGAATACCCGTGGGCCCAGGCCGTGCTCGACGAGCTGGACGCACTGGCGGCGGATGCCGGCGACGTCCGGGACGTGCTGGAGGAGCTTGCCCCCGCGCTGGCGATGGACGTGAGCCTGCGCGCGCTGCGGCCCATGGCCGAGGTGGCGGGAACGCGGGCCGGATGGTCCATGATCTTCGACGAGGAGCTGGCCCTCCTGCGCCATGAGCTGCACCGAACCTGGCTGGCCTGGCACGACGAGCTGGTGGGCAGTGGAATCACGGACACGGACGACATCCGCGACATCCTCACCGGCCGGCAGCGCCAGTGGGAAAGCACGCCGCATCCCCGGCTGGGCGGCCGCACTCCCAAGCAGGCGCTGATGGAGGCGGAGAAGAAGGTGGGGGAAAGGCTGGCCGGGGAAGCGTAATCCGGCCTTCCCGCACGTTATCTGCTTATACCCGATTCTCTGATTGATTGTGCATTC
>DATING010001334.1:0-4187 GCA_035474555.1 Longimicrobium sp.
GCCTCCTCGCCGGCCCGGCGCCTGACCGCGGCCTCGCGATCCACCTCGCTCAACCCCGACAGGTCCTCCACCGGCAGCGCGAACCCGTCGAACGGCGCGATCACCTGCACGGGCGCGCCATCGACTTCCTCGAAGACCGTCCGCAGCGCCTCGTGCCTGCGGACGATCTCGCCCAGGGCGCGCTCCAGCGCCGCCTCGTCCACCGCACCCCCGAGGCGCCGTGCCACGGGGATGTTGAAGGCGGTGCTCCCCGGCTCCAGCCGGTCCAGGAACCACAGCCGCTCCTGCGCGAAGGACAGCGGCAGCACCCCCGTGCGCTGCACGGGTACCACCGGCGGCAGCACCGGCAGCCCCGCGCGGCGCATCTCCTCCACGCGCCCGGCCAGCTCAGCCACCGTGGGCCCCTCGAACAGCGCCCGCAGCGGCAGCTCCACCCCGAACACGCCCCGGATGCGCGAGACCACCCGGGTGGCCAGCAGGGAGTGTCCGCCCAGGTCGAAGAAGCTGTCGTGCACCCCCACCCGCTCCAGGCGCAGCACCTCCGACCAGATCCCCGCCAGCACCTCCTCGACCTGCGTGCCCGGAGCGGCGGACTGCTCCTCCGCGGCCGTGTACTCCGGGGCCGGCAGGGACTTGACGTCCAGCTTGCCGTTCGGCGTCAGCGGCAGCTGCTCCAGGACCACGAACGCCGCCGGCACCATGTACTCGGGCAGGCTCTCCCGCAGGTGCTCACGCAGCGCGTGGGTGTTCGCCTCGCCCACGACGTAGGCCACCAGCCGGTGCTCGCCGGGCTCGTCCTCGCGCACGATCACGCGGATCTCGTCCACCCCGGGGTGGGCGCCCAGGACGCTCTCCACCTCTCCCGGCTCGATGCGGAAGCCGCGGATCTTCACCTGCTCGTCCACCCGCCCCACGAACTCCAGCCTCCCGTCCGCCTTCCAGCGCAGCCGGTCGCCCGTGCGGTACATCCGCGTCCCTGGCTCCGCGGCGAACGGGTCGGGAACGAAGCGCTCCGCCGTCAGCCCCGGCCGGTCCAGGTAGCCGCGCACGACGCCGTCTCCGCCCACCCAGGCCTCGCCGTGCACCCCGACCGGCACCGGGTTCAGGGTAGAATCCAGCAGATAGATCCGCTGGTTGCCGGTGGCACGGCCCACGGAAACCGTGAGCGCATCGTCCGCCACGTGCTCCACCTGCTCCCACGAGCACCAGGCGGTCGTCTCGGTGGGGCCGTACATGTGCAGCAGGCGCTCGGGCCCGCCGGCCTTCAGCAGCCGGCGCACGCTGTCGGCGTCCACGGCCTGCCCGCCGAAGAGCACCTCGCGCACGGGCGAGAAGATGTCCGGCTGCTCGCGCGCCAGCTGGTTCAGCAGCGCCGTCGTCTGATAGAGCGTGGTGATGCGCTCTTCGCGCAGGAACGTCCGCAGCGCCGGGGCGGAGAGCAGCACGTCACGGTCGATCCCCACCAGGGTGGCCCCGTTGAGGAACGCGCCCCAGGCCTCGAACGTCAGCGCGTCGAAGCTCGGGTTGGACGCCTGCGCGATGTGATCCCCGGGCCCGAACCGCACGTAGTCCGTTTCTACGATGAGCTGCACGACGTGCCGGTGGGCCACCATCACGCCCTTGGGCTTGCCCGTGCTGCCGCTGGTGTAGACGATGTACGCCAGGTTCTCCGCCGTCGCCCCGCTGCGGGGCGCCTCGGCCGACTCCGACGCGAGCGCGTCGGACACCTGGTCCAGGTGGATGACGTCCAGATCGCCGGTCTCCACCTCCCCCGCCAGCTCGCCGCGGCTGAGCAGCACGCGAACGCTGCTGTCGGCGAGCATCAGGCGCAGCCGCTCGGCCGGATAGCCCGGGTCCAGCGGCACGTACGCGCCCCCCGCCTTCAGCACGGCCAGGATGGAGACGATCAGCTCCGCGCTCCGCTCCAGCAGCACGCCCACCCGCGCATCGGGGCCCACGCCCAGCCGCACCAGGTGGTGCGCCAGCTGGTTGGCACGCGCGTCCAGCTCCCGGTAGGTCAGCGACTCATCGCCCCAGACCAGCGCCGCGGCATCGGGCCGCTCCCGCACCTGCGCCTCGAACATCTCGTGGATGCACACGCCCCGCGGGTACGGCCGCTCCGTGCGGTTCCATTCCTCCAGCACCATCGTGCGCTCCGCCGGCCCGAGCAGCGCCAGCCGCGAAAGCCGCACGTCCGCGTCGGCGGCGACCTGCTCCAGCACCCGTTCCAGGTGCCCCGCCATGCGCTCGACCGTGCCGCGCTCGAACAGGTCCGCGCTGTAGATCAGTCCACCACGCAAGCCCTGGGCGGTTGCTGCCAGGCCCAGCAAGAGGTCGAACTTGGCGGTCGTGAGCCCCGCGCTCACTCCGCTCACGTTCAGCCCCGCGAGCGTGCTCCCCCGGCCTTCCGTGGTCTGCATCGTGAACACGACCTGGAAGAGCGGCGAATGGCTCATCGACCGCTCCGGCTGCAGCTCGGCGACCAGCCTCTCGAAGGGCACCTCCTGGTGCTCGTACGCACCCAGCGTCGCTTCCCGCACCCGGCCCAGCACCGCCCGGAAGCTGGGATCTCCCGACAGGCCGGTCCGCAACACCAGGGTGTTGATGAAGAAGCCGATCAGATCCTCCACCTCCCCGCGCGTGCGTCCCGCGATCGGGCTCCCCACGACGACATCCTCGCTCCCGCTGTACTTCGACAGCAGCACCTGGAACGCAGACAGCAGCGTCATGTACAGCGTCGCACCCTCGCTCCGTCCCAGTGCCTGCAAGCGCTCCAGCAGCTCGGAGGAGAAACTCACCGGAACCGATGCACCCCGGTACGTCTGCACCGGCGGGCGGCGATGGTCCGTCGGCAGCTCCAGCCGCTCCGGCGCGCCCGCCAGCCGCTCCCGCCAGTACGCCAGCTGCCGGTCCAGCACCTCGCCCGCCAGCTGCTCGCGCTGCCATGCCGCGTAGTCGGCGTACTGCACCGGCAGCTCCGGGAGCGGAGACGCCCCGCCCTCACGGTACGCCTCGTAGAGCGCCGACAGCTCGCGGAAGAGCACCCCCATGCTCCACCCGTCGCTGACGATGTGGTGCATGGCGAGCAGCAGCACGTGATCTTCCTCACCCAGCCGCAGCAGCGCCGCGCGGAAGAGGGGTCCCGCCGAGAGGTCGAACGCGCGCCGCGCCTCCTCGCCCGCGCGCTGCCTCATCGCCCCCTCGCGATCCGCCTCGCCCAATCCCGACAGGTCCTCCACCGGCAGGGCCAACCCGCCAAAGGGCGCGATCACCTGCACCGGAGCCCCGTCTCGTTCCTGGAACGTGGTCCGCAGCGACTCGTGGCGCCGGACGATCTCGCCCAGCGCGCGCTCCAGCGCCGCGGGGTCCAGGGCACCGCCCAGGCGCCGGATCAGGGGAAGGTTGTAGACGGAGCTCCCCGGCTGCAGGCGGTCCAGGAACCAGAGCCGCTCCTGAGCGTAGGACGCCGGCTCCGTGCGCGTCCGGCTGATCCTCTCCGCCAGGACCTTGCGCAGCCGCTCCTGTTTCTGCTGACGGGTCAGTCCGGCGCGGGAATTGACTTCGGTCATCCGGGTCTATCCTTCAGGATGGGTGCTCAGGAGAAGGTCCAGCTCGTCGTCGGACAGATCGTCGAGGTTGTCGAGGAGGTGATGCGCCCTGGAGGTGGAGCTCCTCGGCACCACCGCCGTCACCGCCGGCAGCTCCGCGCGCCGCATCTCTTCCACGCGCACGGCCAGCTCCGCCACCGTGGGCCCCTCGAAGATCGCGCGGAGCGGCAGCACGACGCCCAGCGCGTTCTGCACCCGCGCCAGCAGCCGCGTCGCCAGCAGCGAGTGCCCGCCCAGGGCAAAGAAGTCGTCCTCCACGCCCACGGAGTCCGTGCGCAGGACCTCGGCCCAGAGCTGCGCCAGGATCTCCTCCGCCGGCGTGCGCGGCGCGAAGGGACGCGCGTCCGCCGCGGCCGGTTCGGGCGCGGGGAGCGCCTTGCGGTCCAGCTTGCCGTTCTGCGTCAGCGGAAGCCGGTCCAGCCGCACGTAGGCGGACGGAACCATGTACTCCGGCAGCAGCGCCTTCAGGTGCAGCCGAAGCGAGGCGGCATCGGGCCCGTCGGTGCCTTCGTCCGAGGGGACCCAGTAGCCGACGAGACGGCGGTCCCCCGCGTCCGTTTCTCGCGCGAGCACGGCGGC
>DATING010001335.1:0-4656 GCA_035474555.1 Longimicrobium sp.
CCGCGTTCAGCGCCTCGAAGTAGCCGATGAGCTGGTCCGGGAGCCGCTGCCGCTTTTCCGTGCGCGTCTTTTCGCGCAGGAACACCGACGCGCCCACGGCCGCGCGGTCCAGCAGGTCCGGCGTCTCGCTGCCGTGGGGCACGCGCCCGGCCACGGCGCCCGTCACCAGCACGCCCTCGCCGTCCGCGCCGTCCAGCAGCAGCACCAGGCTCTCGCCGCGCTCGCAGCGCTCCGGGAGCCCGTCGCGCACCTCGATCTTGTCGATGAAGGCGTCCCGGCGCCGGGGGCGCCGCGAGGGGATCTCGCCCCCCGTGATCCATCCCGTCGGCTGCGCCAGCACCAGGCGCACCCGTCGGTCGTCCGCTCGCCGCACCGTCATTGTGGCACCTCTCAAAACGTAAAAAACGGCCCATCCCCCTCCCCGTTTCCGGGGCCAGACCGACCGACGTATTTACAAGCTACCAAACGAGATAGCCAATATACACCTGTTTCCCACAAGGGTCAACGCGCGTCCTCCAAAGGGGACGATGGGAGCAGATCAGCTCGGAAGATTGCCTTCGGGCGGAGAAAGGACGGAGTTGATTTGCGGAGGGAGGCGCCGCCGATACCCGCCCATGGAGACACCGTGGCGCCGACCGAAGGATCTCGCGTGCCACGCAGGGGAGCCGGCGCATCGGCTGACACCGTGCCCTGCGAAGTAGATCCTTCGGTCGCGCACAGAAAGCTGGCGAACGGGCGGGCCTGAGCGGGCGCTCCCCCAGGAAAACAAGCGCCTTGGTGAGGATCTACTACCGATTCCTCCGACCTCCTGTGCGGAACGGAAAAACGATTGAACGCAGAGTTCGCGGAGTTAAAAACGAGAGTTCGCAGAGGAAAACCGTGTCTGTTCTCTGCGAACTCTCTTTCCTACTCTGCGTACTCTGCGTTCAGATGTTTCTTTGCTCTGCACAGGAAATCCGAGAAGGCGGTATCCGTAGAACGGCGCGGTTCAAGAGGATAAAAAGATGGCGGGGGAGCCGACGAATCGGCCCCCCCGCGCGAGGTCCCCCCAGACCCCGTTTTCCCACATCCTAAGCCATCCGCATCAATCCGTCCGCATGAACATCCCCCTACACCGGCTCCGGCTCCAGCCGCGCCACGTCGTTCTCCACCCGCGCCAGCTCGGGCGCAAAGCCCAGGGCGCGGTACACGTCGCGCGCGGCGTCCAGGTATCCCCGTCCCTCCTCGGGCCGCCCGCAGGCGCAGTGCAGCTGCCCGTATCCGTGCAGCACCGCCGCCTCCGTCTTGCGCGGCAGGCCGCGCTCCTGGCACACGCGCAGCCCCTGCTCGTAGAACACGAACCCTTCCTCGTCGCAGCGACCCCGCGCGATGGCGCCCAGCAGGTTGTAGACGTCTACCAGGTCCGGCACCAGGCGGTGGACGATGGCCACCTCCTCCGCCCGCCGCGCCTCGTCCGCCGCCTCCAGCAAGCGGTCCTGGCGGAGCAGCGCCTCGCCCAGGTTCACGCGCAGGGTGAGCTCCCAGTGCCCCTGCGCCTCCGGCTCCGCCAGCGCCTCGCGGAACACCGCCTCGGCGGCGGCCGCGTCGCCGTGCTCCATCTGCAGCAGGCCGCGGTTGTTCATCCAGAACATCCGCGCGCCGGCCCATCCGGTGCGCTCCATCCGCTCGCGGGCCCGCCCCAGCAGCCGCTCCGCCTCGGCCAGGTCGCCCTCCAGCATGGTGAGCACGGAGAGGTTGATGAACAGCGGCCACTCCAGCGCCGGCTGGTCCAGCCCGGCCGCCATCTCCAGCCCCCGCTCCCACCACGTGCGGGCGGCGTCGCGCTCGCCCCGGTCGTCGCAGACGTTGCCCAGCCCCTGGCAGGCGATCACCTGCCCCTCCAGGTCCATGGCGTCCACGGCCAGCTGCCAGCTCTGCTCGTACCAGCTCCACGCCTCGTCCAGGTGCCCCGCCGTGCGCGCCGTGCGGCCCAGGCGGCGCAGGGCCAGGATGTGCGCCGCCTTGTCGCGCAGGTCCTGCGAGATGCCCAGGGCCATGCGGTAGATGCGGTCCGCCTTGTCCAGCCGGCGCTCCCCCTCCTCCATCTCTCCCGCGCGGACGAGCATCTCCGCCGCCGTGGACGCGTTGCCCGCCTGCTGCTCGCGGATGGCGCCCAGCACCAGGTCGAACAGGTCCCGCAGTCGTTGCTGGCTCTTCTCCAGCAGCTGGCGCATCAGCTCGTCCACCCGCGCCGGGTCCACCACCCGCTTGCCCACCGTGGCGTACGCCCCCGACCGCGCCCACACCTTTTCGAGGTCCACCCGCGAGGCGCCGATCACGGCGTCGCTCAGGGGGAGGAACTCCTCGTAGTCGGGCACCAGCGCCAGGGCGCGCTCCACCAGCAGGTGCGGCGGGATGGCCTTGCTCATCGTGCGCGGGGCGGGGAGGTCTGCCGTGCCCGGTGCGTCAGCCGCCCGCCAGGACGTACTTGCCGCCGTACGTGCTGAAGTGCGGCGTCTGCCCCGTCAGCTTGGTGCCCAGCAGGTTCACGCTGCCGCCCAACGACGTCCACCCGCCGTTCTCCCACCGCCCCACCTCGATGGCATCCCCGCTCAGCAGCACGCCCACCAGCGGAAAGGTGAGCGTCACCGGCGTGCTGAACTGCACCCCGTGCGGCTCGAAGTCCGCGATCAGCCGCTTTCCCAGCACGTTGTCGGTGGGAAGGTTGATCGTGACGGTGGTGTCCGCCGGCAGCGCGCCCGCCGGGATGTCTACCCGGAACCCGTTCAGCTCCACGAAGCCGCCCTGCGAGGCGATGATGCGCTTGCTGGCGGTGCGCGTGCCCGACAGGTCCGGCAGGCCGACGAACGTGAGCACACCGTTCAGGCTGATGCTGTTGCCCAGCACGGTCTGCGGCGCAACGGGGGTGGCCAGCGTGGGCTGCTGCAGGTCCGAGCACCCGGCCAGCGCCGCGAACAGCAGCGCGGCGGCAAGGGCAAGGGGACGACGAGCGTTCACGGGGGGACTCCTTGGGATCAAAGGCCGAAAGCGGTGAACAGGGGGGTCACCGAGATCAGTTTCGCCCCCGATGAGTAGCAGGGGCCGTGCCCGTCGCACGACCCCTGAAATCCGGATGATTGCTGGATTTCCGCCGAGCGGCGACAATCCGGCACGTACCCGCTTGCACCAATTTGGTGAAGGATTGTGGAAAAAGAGGAAGGATGCGCATTCCAGTGCAGACGTCATGGCGCGGCGTGCGCGGCATCACGGGGTGAAGCGGAGGAGGAGCGGAGAAGCGAGAGGCGAAGGAGGAGGAGCCAGAGGAGCAGAGGAGCAGAGGAGCTAAGGAGTGGACGAGTGGACGAGTGGAAAGGCGGAAAGGCGGAAGCCGCAGAATCGATCGCCACGCAGGCATTCAGAACGAAGAAGGAGCGGAGTCGGGGATCGAGTTGGGGAGGCGGGGAGCTGTCCTGAGCGGGTAAACCCGCCGCTGGGAAAGCCATAAGCCCCGTCTCGGCTCGCTGCGCTCGCCGAACGAGGCTTCACCCGCGTAAACGCCCGCCCGTGCTCCTGCCCGCCGCCGGGGACGGCACTCCCCCGTGCAGTCCGCGCAGGCGGACTTCGCGCCTTTCCAGCGGCGAATTCATTCGCTCGGCTCGGGGTGGGCGCCGCGCCGGCACCCTCCCTCCGCCGGGGCTCCCAGTCCGCGCAGGCGGACTTCGTGTAGTCGTTGCGGCGAATTCATTCGCTCGGCCCCGACTTGTGCCGCCCCGCATCGAACTCATCCCCCGCACGAATCCGCATCATCCGCATCATCCGCATCATACGCATCATACGCATCATCCCCAGCATCCGCTCCCTCGCACGATTCGCATCATCCGCCCGGGCGCCTCCCTTAGTCCCGGCCAGGGCTCACCCCCGCACGGCCTCCTCCAGCCCGTACTCGCGGATCTTGCGGGTGAGCGTGTTGCGGTGCACGCCCAGCACCTCCGACGCGCGGCCCAGGTGCCCCTTTACCAGCTTTAGCACCTCGCGGATGTGCAGCCGCTCCACGTCCGCCATGGACATCTCCGGCGCGTAGCCGGGGAGCGGCGAGCCGTCCTCGGCGCCGGCGTCCTGAGCCGCGGGGCGCAGCTGGTCCAGCGGCAGGTGGTCGGGCAGCAGCACGGGGCCGTGCGCCAGCAGCACCGCACGCTCCAGGACGTTCTTGAGCTCGCGCACGTTGCCCGGCCACGGGTGCCGGTTCAGCAGGTCGAACACGGGGCGCGACACGCCGCGGATCTGCCGCCCGTAGCGCGCCGCGTACCGCGCGACGAAGTGGCGGATGAGCAGGTCCAGGTCGCTGCCCCGGTCCGCCAGCCGCGGCAGGTTCAGCGTCACGACCGCGAGCCGGAAGTACAGGTCCTCGCGGAACGTCCCCTCGCCGATGGCCGCGCGCAGGTCGCGGTTGGTGGCGGCGACCACGCGCACGTCCACGGGGATGCGCCCCTCGCCGCCCACCCGCTCGATCTCGCGCTCCTGCAGGGCGCGCAGGATCTTGCTCTGCAGGGCCAGCGACATGTCGCCGATCTCGTCCAGGAAGAGGGTGCCGCCGCTGGCGCGCTCGAACCGCCCCACCTTGCGGGCGATGGCACCGGTGAAGGCGCCCTTCTCGTGCCCGAAGAGCTCGCTCTCCAG
>DATING010001336.1:0-5735 GCA_035474555.1 Longimicrobium sp.
CTCACGCCGCGGTATACGTTCCGCTGCCTATGAACGTGCAAGAACTCAGGTCCCGCGTGGACGAGGTGCGGGAACGGCTCGAGGCCGCGCGCGCGCGGGCCGGGCGCGCGGACGCGGTCACCCTGGTGGCCGTGACCAAGACGCACCCGGCGGACCTCGTGCGCCTGGCCATCGAGGCCGGCGTGGCCGACGTGGGCGAAAACCGCGTGCAGGAGATGGACGACAAGGTGGCGGAGATCGGCCGCAGGGCCGTGCGCTGGCACCTGATTGGCCACCTGCAGCGCAACAAGGCCGCGCCCGCCGTCGCGCTGGCCGACCTCGTGCACTCGCTGGATTCCGTCCGCCTGGCGGAAGCGCTTTCCGCCGAGGCGGTCAAGGCCGGCACGACGGTATCCGCCCTCGTGCAGGTCAACACGTCGGGCGAGGAAAGCAAGTTCGGGCTGGCGGCGGACGAGGCGCTGGACGCCGTGGGGCGGATGGCGGCGCTGCCGGGGCTGCGGCTGCAGGGGATGATGACGATGGCGCCGTTCACGGACGACGAGGCGGTCATCCGCCGCACCTTCGCGGGCGCCCGCCGCCTGTGCGAGGAGGCGGCGCGGCAGGTGCCGGGATTCGGCACGCAGCTGTCGATGGGCATGAGCAACGACTTCGAGGCCGCGGTGGAAGAGGGCAGCACCCTCGTCCGCGTGGGCTCTACCCTGTTTGGAGAGCGTGGACGATGATCGACCTCACTCCGCTGGACGTACGGAAGAAACGGGGTGACTTTCGCATCGGCATGCGCGGGTACGACCGCGCCGCCGTGGACGACTTCCTGGAGACGGCCGCCGCGCGGATGGAAGAATTGGTGCGCGAGCAGAACGCCATGGCCGCGCGGCTGGACTCCATGACCGACGCCATCGCCGCCTACCGCGACCGCGAGCGGGCCATGAACGAGGCCCTGGTGAGCGCGCAGCAGCTGCGCGAGGACGTGCGCGAGCAGGCCGCGCGCGAGGCGGACCTGGTGCTGCGCGAGGCCCGGGCCGAGGCGGAGCGGATCGTGGGCGAGGCCCGCCGCCAGGCCGGCGCCGCCGCCGAGGCTCTCAAGCGGCTGCAGGGCCAGCGCGTCCGCTTCCTTCGCCTGTTCCGCACCTTGGTGGAGCGGCAGCTGGCCGAGATCGAGGCGGAGGAGGACCGCACGGCCGCCATCGGGCGCGGCGACGCGGACGACTCGTCCGGAGCTTCGGAAGGGCAGGGGGGCTGATGGCGGACTTGATGGCGCAGATCGACGCGGCCGTGCAGGCCATCCGCGGGCGCAGCACCCTGCAGCCGCGGATCGGGATCATCCTGGGCACGGGTCTGGGCGGTCTGGCGGAGCGCATCCAGACCGAGACCTCCATCCCGTACGAGGACATCCCCGGATTCCCGCTGTCGACGGTGGAGTCGCACACGGGACGGCTGCTGCTGGGGACGCTGGGCGGCAAGCCGGTGGTGGCCATGCAGGGCCGCTTCCATCGCTACGAGGGCTACACGCTGCAGCAGGCCACCTTTCCCGTGCGGGTGATGCGGGCGCTGGGCGCGGACACGCTGGTGGTGAGCAACGCGTGCGGCGGGATGAACCCCTTCTGGGGTCCCGGCGACCTCGTCCTGATCACGGACCACATCAACCTGCTGGGCGAGAACCCGCTCACGGGCCCCAACGTGGACGCCCTGGGCCCGCGCTTTCCCGACATGTCCGCGCCGTACGACGCGGAGCTGCAGGCGCTGGCCGTGGAAGTCGCGCTCGAGCGGAAGATCACCCTGCGGCGCGGCGTGTACGTGGCCGTGGCCGGCCCCAACCTGGAGACGCGCGCCGAGTACCGCATGCTGCGGACGATGGGCGCGGACGTAGTGGGGATGTCCACGGTGCCGGAGGTGATCGTGGCCGTGCACGGGGGAATGCGGGTGATGGGCATCTCCATCATCACGGACCAGTGCCTGCCGGACGCGCTGGAGCCGGCGGACATCACGCGCATCATCGCCACGGCCAACGCGGCGGAGCCCGGGCTGACGGCGCTGGTGGAGGGCGTGGTCGAGCGCCTGTAATCCGATGCTCGCTCCCGCCACGATCGACACCGTAGACGGCTACTGGGCCGCGTTCCTGGGCGTCCCGCGCAGCCGCCTGCGTCCGCCGCACCCCCTCGCCATCCCGCACGCCGCGGAGCTCTCCGGCTACCGGGGGATCTACGTCCAGGCGTTCGGAGCCGCGCCGCTCGTCTCCCTTCCCGCAGAGCTGTTCGTCCCCTGCGGCCAGGCCGCGGCGGAGGCGGCGGCCCAGGGATTGGAGGAGGATGCGGATCGCTGGCGCGCGGTGTTCGGCGAGCGGGTGGACAGGCTGGTGGGGCCGGCGGTGATCTCGTACGCGGATGCGGGCACCTTTCGCGGCGTGTCCATCGCCGCGGAGCTGCGGCCGCTGACGGAGGCGGACCGGCCCGCGCTGGCCGCGCTCCGGGGCGCGATGCCGGCGGAGGAGTGGGACCACGGCGGCGGCGAGTACGACGGGACGACCGTGTTCGGCGCGTTCTTGGACGGGGTGCTGGCCGCGCGGGCGGGATACGAGGTGTGGGCCGGACGCATCGCGCACCTGGGCGCGGTCACGCACCCGGCGCACCGCGGGCGGGGGCTGGGCGCGGCCGTCTTCGCGTCCGCCACGCGCGCGGCGCTGGAGGCGGGACTCGTGGCGCAGCACCGCGCCCTCCAATCCAACACGAACTCCCTGCGCATTGCCCGGCGGCTGGGGTTCGTGCCCTGCGCCACCAGCTTGGCCGTGCGGCTACGCGACGAATGACGACGACTGCGTTGATGGTGCCCGGGCTGTGGGATTCCGGGCCGGAGCACTGGCACACCCTGTGGGAGGCGGAGAACCCGTCGTTCGCGCGCGTGCAGCAGTACGAGTGGGATGCGCCCGAGCGCCGCGAGTGGGTGCGCCAGCTGGACGATGCCGTGCGCCGGGCCGGGCGCGGCGTGGTGCTGGCCGCGCACTCGCTGGGATGCGCGACGGTCGTGCACTGGGCCGGCCTGCCGGGACGCACCGTCCGCGGCGCGCTGCTGGTGGCGCCCGCGGACGTGGACGGCGCCGGCTTTCCCCTGGAGGCGCGCGGCTTCGCGAACATGCCGCTCAAGCCGCTGCCGTTCCCCAGCATCCTCGTGGCGAGCGCGGACGACCCGTATCTCTCCATGGAGCGCGCGCGATTGTTCGCGGAGTCGTGGGGGAGCCGGCTGGTGGAGGTGGGCGCGGTCGGCCACCTGAACTCGGCGAGTGGACTGGGTGCCTGGCCCGAAGGCCGCAAGCTGCTGGACGAGCTGCTCGCCCTCCCCGAACCCGCCGACCCGCTCGCCTCGCTCTGAGCGGATCCGCGCGCTCGTCGCGTGCCGCAGTCGCCGATCCGCCGCGTCCTGTCCCTGGGGTGCGGCGGATTTTGTGCCCGGGAGCGGAGCCCGGGAGCGCCCCCACCCGGGCTCGCATTACTCGCCCACCCTCCCCCAAAAACCCCTGGGGGAGGGTTGGGCACGGGCGGGGTCCGTGCGGATTGGGCAAGGCACTGGACGGGTGGAGTAGATTCCTTGGTCGCGCGTCGAGGGCGTGCAGGGGGCGAGTGCCGTCGGGCGCTCCCTCGGAATGACAGTTTCGCGGCACGAGCCAGGGTCGTCTGGTACGAATGGCAGTCCCGGAGTGGGCAGAGTGGTCTGGCGTCGGATGACGGATCGTGCGGGGCCGGCGGCCTGGTCTCGGTGGACGGTTCGCCGCACGGGCTGGGTTCTCCCCCTCTCCCGTACAGGGCAGGCAACCGAGGGTGCAGACAGGTCGTGTACGGGAGAGGGGGCCGGGGGGTGAGGGCCCCGCGCGGACCCGGCGGTCCGGACGCCGTTGCGTGAGGGATGCGCGCCCGCAGGGCCGAGAACCCGGAGCGAAAGGGCACAGCCGTACCGTGCCCTTTTGCGCAGGGGGCTCGGCGCCGTTGGCAACGGTTGTATCGTTGCCTACGGCGCGCGCAGCCCGGCCCCCGCCCGCGGGGGACACGCCCAAACCCTGCTGTTCCGCCGTCGCCGTCACGGTTTTCCAGCACAGCCGGTGTCCGAACGCCGCTGGAAGCATTACTTTCAACGGTTCCACGTCCCGTAAAGATCAGACCGGTAGCGATGAGCACGTTTCCCGAGCTTCCCCCGAGCGTAACCGCGCTGGAAGATGAAGTCCTGGGCCGCTGGCAGCAGGAAGACACCTTTCAGCAGAGCCTTCGCCAGACGGCGGACGGCGAGCCTTTCGT
This sequence comes from Longimicrobium sp., assembly GCA_035474555.1. Classification (GTDB taxonomy): domain Bacteria; phylum Gemmatimonadota; class Gemmatimonadetes; order Longimicrobiales; family Longimicrobiaceae; genus Longimicrobium. The sequence continues at coordinate 4,281 of DATING010001336.1, forward strand.
GTTCTTCGAAGGCCCGCCCACGGCCAACGGGCGTCCCGGCATTCACCACGTGATGAGCCGCACCATCAAGGACACGGTGGCGCGCTTTCGCACCATGCAGGGGCGCTGGGTGCCCCGCATGGCCGGCTGGGACACGCACGGCCTGCCGGTGGAGATCGAGGCCGAAAAGAAGCTGGGCATCAGCGGCAAGCGCGAGATCGAGGCGATCGGCATCGCGCGCTTCAACGAGGTGTGCCGCGAGTCCGTGCTCACCTACACGGACGAGTGGGAGCGCTTCAGCGCGCGAATCGGCTACTGGCTGGACTACAGCGACCCGTACGTCACCTACCACCCGGACTACGTGGAGTCGGTGTGGTGGCTGCTGGCGGAGATCAACAAGCGCGGCCTGTTCTACCGCGGCCACAAGATCCTGCCGTACTGCCCGCGCTGCGGCACGGGGCTCAGCAGCCACGAGGTGGCGCAGGGCTACAAGGACGTCAAGGACCCGTCGCTCTACCTGACCATGCCCGTCCTGGGCGCGGACGGCCAGCCGGACGGCCGCGAGCTGCTCGTGTGGACGACGACGCCGTGGACGCTGGTGAGCAACGTGGCACTGGCCATCAGCGCGGACGAGGAGTACGTGGAGGTGGCGCGCGACGGCCGTCGCTACATCCTGGTCCGCCCCCGTGTGGCGGCGCTCTTTGGCGAGGACGCGGAGATCGTGCGGTCGTACCGGGCGGAGGAGCTGGTGGGCCTGGCCTACCAGCGCCCGTTCGACTGGGTGCAGCCGGAGGGGTTCCCGGACGAGCAGGTGCGCAACGCGTGGCACGTGTACGCGGCGGGCTTCGTGAGCAGCGGCGACGGCACGGGGATCGTGCACATCTCCCCCGCGTTCGGCGCGGACGACTACGCGCTGGGGCAGAGCGCCGGGCTCCCCGTGCTGCGCCCCGTGGACGACCGCGGCCTGTTCCGCGAGGACCTGCCGCTCGTGGGCGGAAAGTTCGTCAAGGACGCGGACACGGACCTGCTCATCGACCTCAAGGGGCGCGGGCTCGTCTTCAAGTCGTCGCGCGAGGAGCACAGCTACCCGCACTGCTGGCGGTGCGGCAGCCCGCTGCTGTACATGGCGCGCGACTCGTGGTTCATCCGCACCACGGCCATCCGCGACCAGCTGATCGCCAACAACGACCAGGTGCGCTGGTTTCCGCCGGAGGTGGGCGCGGGGCGCTTTGGCGAGTGGCTGGAGAACAACATCGACTGGGCCATCAGCCGCAGCCGCTACTGGGGCACGCCGCTGCCGGCCTGGGTGTGCGATGCGGAGCCGCAGCACGTGCAGTTCATCGGCTCGTTCGCGGAGCTGAAGGAGAAGACGGGGCTCGACGAGCTTCCCGATCCCCATCGCCCGTACGTGGACGAGCTGGCGTGGCCGTGCGAGCAGTGCGCGGGCACCATGCGCCGCACGCCGGAGGTGGGCGC
>DATING010001337.1:0-4006 GCA_035474555.1 Longimicrobium sp.
ACCGGGAAGTTATAGAACGAATGTACGCTCGTACTCCGTGCGTCCCACGACGTCTACCTGGGTGACTTTGATGGCCCCATCCGGAGTTTGCGAAACGTGAACTCGCAGGCCGTGGCAGGTAATCGTGAGCCGAGCCGTTCCGCCGAGCTTGGCCTCACGCCGCAAACTAACCATCGCGATAATCGTCGGGGCCGCGGAGGCCCGGCAGACCTCGCCGGACCGGGTATCGTAATGGCCCCCACACTCAAGGTTGCCGGCCCTATCTGGGTCACACCTTTCTACTACCTGTACCCCCGGATCGTACCCGGCTGCGCTCAAAGTGCTCTCGCGGACGTCAAGAAGGGTCAGCAAGCGAAGCGCGTCGTTAGCATTGAGGCCCCCGCCGGCGCGCGGCGCTGGTTCTACCGCCGCGGATGAGATGGCTGCACAGTTCCGCGGCTCCGGATGGCTGGTCATTGTCACCTCCGTTCGCCCCTCAGCGTGAGTCAGTCGAAATCGGTACCCTCCAATCTCGATAGGGACGCTGGGTCCCTCCCAGTAGATGGACAGGTCCCGCTTCTCCTTGGGGTCCTCGCGTCGCCCGCCACCCGTGATTTGAGTCCGTTGCTGCTCGGATGAGAACGCAAAGGTGCTCTCGCCCGTACGACCACCAAAGCGCAGCGTCGCCTCATGCATGAGCGCGACCGTGTTGCCACGTGAGGTGATCAGCGTCCCCGCCACGATGTCGCCGGGGCGAATCACCTTCGTTTCGCCTGCCGCTGGACCGTAATAGCAGATGGACAGATCAGCGGATTGTGCGAGTACCGCTGCAGGGATGGCGGAGGATAGCGCCACGAGCACACCGAGAGCCGGCCGGGTTAACATAGGATGTTTAGTAATAGGTGATGGAAGTGGTGGCGTTTTACCTGCGGCCAATCCATGGTTGATGCTAGCGGTGGGAAGGTGCATAGGGCCCCTACGCACGGCCCGGAGCAGCTTTCCACGCCCGCAGGTGCTTCCGCATTAGCTTGGTAACTACAAAGCTAACGAGGAAGCTCCCCGCGTTCTCGGTTTTCGGGGACGTGGCACCGCGGCGCCGTTGATAACCCCCACGTCAGGCACCGGGCGCTCCGTAGACGCGGTGATAGTCGGTGGTGGCCATCACCCACTCCGCGTGACGGTCGCCCAGCGAGTCGTACGCATCGTGCGCCATGGCGTGCGCCACGCTCGGATATGGGGCGGCCACGGTGTCAATGCAGTAATCCGGAGGCGTCCAGCGCCGGTCGAACAGTCGCGAGCTTCTCGGCCGCCCACTGAGGCCGCGTGGTACCGTGACTCAACTCGCCCAAGGCGATCATGAGCCTCATCAGAAGCGGGAGCGAGCCCGTCGCGGCGGCTTCGGCGATCCACTCGTCGGCTTCGGACCCGCTGGTCCCCAGGAACCGCATCAGGGACAGGGTGATCGGTTCGACGATGCCTTGGAGATGGCAGACGACAGAGACGCCGCCGAGAAGGTCGTGGGTAAGCGTCATTAGGGGTTGCGCCCGGGCAGGCGCCCGGAGGGGAATCGGGCAGGAGGCCACCTGCATTAGCAGGGCTGGATCCACCCGGCCGACCGGCGCGACAGCTCTTGCCGCTCCCGCAGATTGCATGGCCAGCAACGGCAAGCCCGCTAGGTGGGAGAGGATGAGCCAGGGCTGGAAGTCGCCATAGATCGGCGAGCCCGGCCCCTCCGTCTCCACCGAAAACTCGGCAGCCTCGAACTCGCCCGTCGGGATCGCGTAGGTCATGCCCGGACGGAATGGCTCGGTCCGCGGCGCCCGGCTCAGAAGCCGTGAAACCACGCCGAAGGGGACCGAGCCGGCCATCGTGGCGAGGTCCAGGATTGCCTGGGCAGCGATGACATCGCCGAGCGGCAGGCCCCCCGCGCGCCGCTCGAGCCAGTCGGCAGCGTCGGCCGGATCCTCCTCGGCGGCCTGCTGCAGGCGTTCGGCGAGCAGAGTGGCCATGATCGCGGCGAGGAGTTCCGGAACGCGCACGACGTAGAGGGGCTGGTCCAGCGGCCCGAACGTGAGCTTCAACACCCCGCCGCTGACCAGCGCGTCAAGGTCCCTGGCGGCGACCGTACGTACCAGCGTATCGCGGCGTACGACGAAGGTGGCGACGGACGCCAGGATGAGCGACACCGGCCGCTTTTCGTCCTCGCTTTCCGCGAGGACCGCCCGGCCCACCTCGCGCAGCGCGAGGCGTAACTCAGGGTGGCGCTGGAGCCGCTCTCGAGCGATGTCCACCAGTTCCACACCTATCAGCGGGGGCAGCATACCTGCGAGCGCCTCGTTCGCGTATTCAGGCTCAGCGACGAGCCGAGCGCCGAGCGATCGCAACACCCACGGGATCCGGAGTTCACCGGAGTGCTGTCCACCGCGGGCGATGCCGAAGCGGTGGTCCCAGAGGAGCTTCGCTGCAGCCTCGAACTCGGCGTCGTCCAGCGCGAGGACGGGCACGCGGACGGCGCGGCGCGCGATGCGCGTTTCGCTACGTCCGTCCATCATCAGACGATCCGCCACTGACTCGTCGGCGGCGAGCACGATCCGAAGGCCAAGCCCGTACGAACCTGCGGTGAGCTGGTCGACCTCACCCCGGGTCTCCTGGTGGTCCAGACCAACGCCGTCGACAGCGAGAACCAGTGTCGGCGCGCGCCCATCGCCGGCGCGGTGTGAAAGCTGGCGGAGCCAATGCCGCGCCTCGTCGGGGGTGAGCGGCCACGCCAGCGCATCGGACAGGACATCGGCGAGCGCCCGCAGAACGCCGCCATGGCCGGCCTCCAGCAGCAGCACCGCGAACTCGTCGCCCTCGGCCGTGCGTGCCGCGAGGTCCCGGAGCACGCTCGACTTCCCGATGAGCGGAACTCCCTCAACCACGATCAGGCGACGGCTCCCCTTCAGCCCCGCCAGCACCGTGTCCGTCGCGGCGCGGGGAATCAGGAAATCAGGCACGAACGGACGGAGTAGCTCATCCCAGGCCCCGGAGCGTTCCCGGATCGCTCCCTCGGTTGCCGCTCGAACCGCCGGCGCCCACACCGCGCTCCCCGATCCGAGCAGGACAGCGATGGCGTCCTTGAGCCGCGCCGCCGCGATCTCCCCGGCATTCCTGACGAGGTCGGTCAGTGCCTTCTCGGACGGGTGCTCGGGCTTCCACTCTTGCCCGGTGTACGAGTCGAGGAGTCGGGTTTCCTCGCCGTTCGTGACCACCACGAGCGGCGGATGCGGATTGAGCAGGGCGGCGTAGGACAGCCCCTGTTTCTCGTCGGCCACGGTGATCGGCTGCCCGGGCCGCTTCAGCTCCAGCACTGCCAAGGGCTCACCACGGTGAGAGACCAGCACGTCCGAGCGCGCCTCAACGCGCGACGCAGTCTTCCCGTCGACGCAGACCGTCTGCCTTCCCACCTGGAACGTGAACCTCGTCTGGAACCCGAAATCTTCCGGTGCCAGCCAAGGAAAAGCGACGCCGAGCGCGGCGCTGATACGCGCCTCCAGATCCGCCTCCGTTAGTGGCTTTGCCTTCATGCGGGTCCTAGAAGGTAATCACGCAAACCGAACCTCAACACGTTCTAATTGCGTCGGGCGCGTGCGGGTTTACGCGCCCCATGCCAAGGTTTTGAAGAGACGAAGAATAACCACGCGAACGACATGCGTCACCCATTTCGTGGCACTTCCGCATGAGAGAACCGTTCGACATCGGTCACGGTATCCCCTATAGACATCAGGGCGCCTTCGCGCCCGCAGCTGCTACTACTGTACACGTTTCAGTGCATGCCGTCGAACGCTCGCGAGCGCGCATTAGCGCTGGTCTCCGTATTGGAACCCACCGATCTGGTGCCTTGCCGAATCTTGGCCGATCTCTTGGCAGAGATGGGAGCGGCGCCGTGCGTTGACGCGCAGCGGGACGATACCGCGGCGGAAGTCGGTCGACCCGCTCATCCGGACGGATGGACGACAAAGGCGCTGGCTGAATACTACGATTGCGG
>DATING010001338.1:0-4045 GCA_035474555.1 Longimicrobium sp.
GCACCGAAAACGTGATGTCGGCCTTCGCCGACAGGTCGGGGCACGGCGGAGTGCCGGGGGGAAGCGGGGTCCGGGCGCCGACGGAAGGGGCTCGCGCGGAGGTCGGGTGGAGAGCGCGAGGCGGACATCCAGCCCCGGCGAATGAATTCGCGGCACCGAAAACGTGATGTCGGCCTTCGCCGACAGGTCGGGGCACGGCGGAGTGCCGGGCGCGGTGCAGGGTTCCAACGCCGCAGGGGCGCGTCGCGCCCTGGTGCAGTTGAAGCCTCGTTCGGCGAGCGCAGCGAGCCGAGACGGGGCTTACCGCTGTCCCAGCGGCGGGTTTACCCGCTCAGGCCGGATGGTGACCTCGGTGCACACGACCGCGCTTCGGTGGAAGACCGGGCGTTTCGGGGCGCGACGGCGGAGCAGTGCAGTTGAAGCCTCACGCAGTTTGTGAGGCTTTCCGCAGTCGTTGCGGCGGCTTTAGCCGCTCAGGCCCGATGGTGGCCTCGCGGCTAGTCCACCTTCCACCCTTCGGCGAGGTAGGTGTGGAGCAGCGCGGGGGACATGAGGGTGTTGATGCGGCCGGCATAGGCCGGGGACGCATCCAGCGCGCCCTTGCCGAACGCGAGCGAGGCGTGGAACACCTCGGGGGTCAGGTAGCGGGTCGATACGGGAAAATCGCGGATCGCCCGGGCGCGGACGGGCAGGTCGGGCGCATCCAGACTGCCGATGATCCATCCCCAATCCCCGAACGACGGCACGTTGTCGTGGTACGGCAGGGTGCTCCATCCGGCGGCCTCCATCGTCCCCCGGATCATCACGAAGGCATCCCGCGCGTGGTACGGCGACGTCGCCTGCACGGCCACCACGCCGCCGGGCGCCACCCGCCGCCGCAGCTTGAGGTAGAACTCCTTGCTGTACAGCTTTACGAGCTCCACGGCGTTGGGATCGGGAAAGTCGGCGATCACCACGTCGTACCGATCGCCCAGCCGGGACAGGAACAGGTCCGCGTCCACGTTCACGATCTCCACGTGCGCCACGCGCTCCACCACGGGCCGGCCCGTGGCGGGATCGTCCTGCCCCGTCTCCATCAGCACGGGGCGCAGGCCGGCGCCGCGCACGCCGGCGGGCTCCAGGGCGCGCACGCGGGCGTCGCGAAAGGCATCGCCGTTCAGCCGGCGCATGGCGGGATGCGTGGACGCGAAGTGCGTCATGGCGGGGTCCAGGTCCACCAGCGTCACACGGCGCACGTCGGGATACTTGAGCACCTCGCGCAGGGCCAGCCCGTCGCCGCCGCCCAGGATGAGCACCTCGCCGCGGCGGGGCGCCAGGGCCATGGCGGGGTGCACCAGGTGCTCGTGGTAGATCTGCTCGTCCAGGCTGGAGAACTGGGTGTTGCCGTTCAGGTACAGGCGGTACTCGTCCAGCGCGCGGTCGTGCGTCATCACCAGGTGCTGGTAGCGCGAGGTCTCGGCGTGCACGATGGGCGCATCGTACAGCCGCTGCTCCAGGCGCACGGTCCAGTCGTCGCTGCGGGCGTACACCAGGGCCAGCACGCCGGCCGTCACCACCAGCAGCAGGGCGATGCCGGCACGGAACCGCACCATCCCGTGCCGCGCGAAGTAGGCGAAGGAGAGCGCGGCGACGATGAAGTTGAGCGCGGCCATGATCACCCCGATGCGGGGGAGCGGCACCCAGCGCAGCAGCACGTACGTCCAGAACAGGGCGCCCGCCAGGCTGCCGATGTAGTCCGCCGAGAGCACGCGGCCCACGTTCACCTTCAGGCGCTCGCTGTAGGTCTCGTTGATCCGCAGCACCACGGGGATCTCGAAGCCGATCAGGAACCCGATGACCATCACGAAGCCGTACTGCACCAGGGCAAAGTGGTGCGACATCACGGCCGAGGCGGCGTAGATGGCCATGGGCGCCACGCCGCCGGCCAGCGCGAGCAGGATCTCCAGCAGGAGAAAGCGGTCCACCAGCCAGCGGTCGCTCGTGAACCGCTGCACCCACGCGGCCACGCCCATCATGAACAGCATCAGCCCGATGATGACGCTGAACTGCTCGATGCTGTTGCCCAGGATGTAGGTGCTGACGGTGGCGAGCACGTACTCGCTCACGAGCCCGCTGGCCCCCGCGGTGAACATGGCGAAGCTCAGCAGGAGCGTCGCCACGCCGGGGCGAAAGGGGGAGCGCGCGGCGGGTGCCGCCATCGTCTGCGTCAGCTCGGTCATGGTGTTCGCGATCAGACGAAGAGCGCGGCGATGAAGAGGGCGAGCGCCACCTGCACCCCGGCGACGACGGACACGGCCGCCACGTTGCGGTCGCGCTCGATCTCCGCCCGCAGGTTGGTGCCGGCCATGAACAGCCGGTCCACGGGCCAGAGCAGCACCAGCAGCAGGACCACACCCACCGCCGCCGCCAGACCGAACGCGGCGAGATCGCTTCCCCACCCCGTGAAGTCGCCGCTCACGGAGGCGGAGAGGACGACGCCCAGACCGATGAGCATGCTGGCCACCATCACCCCCGCCGCGTCGTTCCCCTTTCGCACCTCCTCCACCCCGCAGTACGGCCGGGCCAGCGCGTAGAGCCGCGCCGCGCCCACCAGCACCGCCTGTCCCAGCAGGAAGAAGACGGCCGCGCTCGCCACCCCGCCGCCCTCGCCGGAGAACGCGCCGCGGGCGATGAGCCCCGTGGCGACGAATCCGCCCAGCTCCACCAGCGCCACGGCCGTGTTCCCCTCGCGGATGGCCCGCCGGTTGTCCACGCCCGGCACCAGCAGCCCCTCGTTGATCCACCCCGCCACCAGGAGCAGCACCACGAGCACCGCCCCGTCCAGCATCAGCATCCCCAGGTCCCGCGCCAGCCCCTGGCTGGGCCCGGACAGGGCCCCCGTGAGCCCCAGCGGCACGGCGAGATAGAGCCCGGCACGGTGCAGCCCCGCGGCCAGGTTGCTGCGCTCCGTGATCTCCGCCTGGCTGCCGCCGTCCATCCGGTCGAAGACCCACTTCGCGAGCCAGATCCAGAACAATCCCGCCACCAGGGAAAGGACGCCGCCCAGCAGGGCGCCGGTATCGATCTGCATGTCGGGTCGCGTTTCCGAGAAGGATGGATGCCTGCCGAACGTCGGGAAGCCTACTTGCCGTTGCCGCCGGGCCCGCCGCCGCGCAGCGCCCGCCCCGCGCCACGCACGCTGCCGTCCTGCGCCCCGCCCAGGCCGCCCGCCACGGCGTACGTGCTCGTGCGAAAGCGGGGGCTCTCGCGGACGCCCGGGCTCCAGGTGCCGTACGACGGCGTGGCGGGGTCCGCGCCGTAGTACGATTCGCGGCCCCGGAAGTCCCGGTTCCACCGCTCCCACTCCCGGTAGCGGTACGGGCGGTAGGAGCCGCCCCACCCCAGCAGCCCGCCCATGAACGCGTACCGGCCGCCGTAGTACCAGGCGCTGCGGGTGCCCGCCGCAGCCGCCGCCTCGTCGTCCAGGCAGGGGCCGTCCTCGTCCGTGCGCCAGCAGCCGTAGCGGGGGTCGCCCACGAAACCCATCCCCGCCGGGGCGGAGACGTCCGCGACCTCGCTCTCGTACATCCCGTACGGCTTGGAGGCGATCTCCATCCCCAGGTCGTCCTCGTACTCCAGCCAGTCCTCGTCGTCCACCTCCACCCAGTCCGTCTCCGTCTGCTTGCCGTCCTCCACCACGATGTAGCGGTGGAAGCCGCGCATGTAGTAGTCGTGGATCCAGTAGTCCGCCGAGTCGTGCCGGCCCGGCAGGTCGTCGTTCACCCCCAGCGCCTGCCACGCCTCGTACGGCATCCGCCACTGGAGCCTGGAGCCGAAGATCCCGCGGCGATAGTCGGCGATGTCCCGGTGCGACCACTCGACCACGGTGGCGTAGACGGCCGCGTCCACCTGGACGGGCGGATACACGTGGTCGTCCTCCGTGTTGTAGTCGGAGCGGTCGTCCCAGCTCGTGCGTGCGACGACCGCGTAGTAGTCCGCCCGCATGTCCGTGAGGATGCGGGTGTAGCTGTGGTCCAGCTCCCCCACCGTCGCCGTCAGCCGCGGC
>DATING010001339.1:0-2841 GCA_035474555.1 Longimicrobium sp.
CGTGATCTACACCTCCGGAAGCACCGGGCGGCCCAAGGGCGTCGCCGTCCCGCACCGCGGCGTGGTCAACCTCCTCCGCTCGATGCGCGAAACCGTGGGGATGGAGCCCGCGGATCGCCTGCTGGCGGTGACCACGTACGCCTTCGACATCTCCGTGCTGGAGATCTTTCTCCCCCTCCTCCACGGCGCGGCGACCCTCATCCTGCCGCGGGAGCGGGCGGGCGATCCGGCAGCGCTGGCGGAGGCGATCCGGACGTACGCGCCCACCGTGATGCAGGCGACGCCCGCGACCTGGCGGATGCTGGTGAGCGGGGCGTGGAAGGGCGCGCCGGAGATGCGGGCGCTCTGCGGGGGCGAAGCGCTCCCGGCGGAGCTGGCGTCGGCGGTGCGGAGCCGTGTGGGCGCGCTGTGGAACGTGTACGGGCCCACGGAGACCACCATCTGGTCCACCGCCGAGGCGGTCCGCGGCGATTCCGCCGGGACCCTCGGCGGGCAGGTGGCGATCGGGCGGCCGCTGGCGAACACGCGCGTCTACGTCCTGGACTCGGCGGGCGAGCCGGTGCCGGTGGGAGTGGCGGGCGAGCTCTGCATCGGGGGCGCGGGCGTCGTGCGCGGCTATCGGGGGCGCCCGGGGCAGACGGCGGAGCGCTTCGTGGCCGATCCCTTCGGCGGCGAGCCGGGGGCGCGGATGTACCGGACGGGCGACCTGGCGCGGTGGCGGCCGGACGGGACGATGGAGTTCGTGGGCCGCACCGACTTCCAGGTGAAGGTCCGCGGCTTCCGGATCGAGCTGGGGGAGATCGAGGCGCGGCTGGCCGAGCACGCGGACGTGCGCGAGGCCGTCGTCCTGGCGCGCGAGGACGTGCCGGGCGACCAGCGCCTGGTGGCGTACTTCGTCGGCGCGGCGGAGGCCGAGGCGCTGCGGGCGCACCTCTCCACCGCGCTGCCGGAGTACATGGTCCCGGCGGCGTACGTGCGGCTGGAGACGCTTCCGCTCACTCCGAACGGGAAGATCGACCGCAAGGCGCTGCCGGCCCCGGAAGGGGACGCGTATGCATCCCGGGAGTACGAGGCGCCGGCGAGTGAGCGGGAGCAGGCGCTGGCGGAGATCTGGTCGGAGGTGCTGGGGGTGGAGCGCGTGGGCCGGTGGGACGGCTTCTTCGCGCTGGGCGGCCACTCGCTGCTGGCCATCCGCGTCGTGTCGCGCGTGCGGCAGGTGCTGGGGGTGGAGGTGCCGCTCGCGGAGCTGTTCCGCTCCCCCGTGCTGGCGGACCTCGCGCGCGGCATCGGGAACGCGGCCCGCGCCGAGCTGCCGCCCATCGAGCGGGTGGACCGCGGCGGGCCGCTGCCCCTCTCCTTTGCGCAGCAGCGGCTCTGGTTCCTGGAGAAGCTCGGCAATCTCGGCAGCACGTACCACCTTCCCACGCGCCTGCGGCTGCAGGGAGAGCTGGACCGGGGAGCGCTGGTGCGCGCGCTGGACACGATCGTCGCGCGGCACGAGGCGCTGCGGACGACCGTCGTGGAGGCGGAGGGCGGGCAGGTGCAGCGGATCGCCCCGGTGGAGGAAAGCCGGTTCCATCTCGCCGAGCACGACCTGGGCGGCGATCCCCAGGCACAGTCGGAGCTGGGGCGGCTGCTGGGTGAGGAAGCGCGTACGCCGTTCGACCTGGCGCGGGGGCCGCTCATCCGCGGCCGGCTGATCCGGCTGGCGCAGGACGATCACGTGCTGCTCGTCACCATGCACCACGTCGTCTCGGACGGGTGGAGCATGGGGGTGTTCACCCGCGAGCTGGGCGCGCTCTACGCAGCGTTCCGCCGCGGCGAGCCCGATCCCCTTCCCGTGCTGCCGGTGCAGTACGCCGACTACGCGGCGTGGCAGCGGCGCTGGGTGGAGGGCGACGTTCTCCAGGCGCAGACGGAGTACTGGACGGAGACGCTCGCCGGCGCGCCGGCGCTGCTGGAGCTGCCCACCGACCATCCGCGGCCGGCGCAGGTGGACCATGCGGGTGCGTCCGTGGGCGTGGTGATGGACGAGGCGCTGACGGCGGGCCTGAAGGCGCTCTCGCAGCGCCACGGTACCACGCTCTTCATGACCGTGCTGGCCGGCTGGGCCGCGGTGCTCGGCCGGCTGTCGGGGCAGCACGACGTGGTCGTCGGCACCCCCACCGCCAACCGGGGCCGCATCGAGATCGAGGGGCTGATCGGCCTGTTCGTGAACACGCTGGCGCTGCGGATCGATCTCGCCGGCTCGCCGTCCGTCTCCGATCTGCTGACGCGGGTCAAGGAGCGGGCGCTGGGGGCGCAGCAGAACCAGGACATCCCGTTCGAGCAGGTGGTGGAGCGGGTGCAGCCGGTGCGCAGCCTGTCGCACACCCCGCTCTTCCAGGTGATGTTCGCCTGGCAGAACGCGTCGGAGGGCGGGATCGAGCTCTCCGGCCTCATGCTGGGGGGCGTGGGATCGGCGGGATCGGCAGGATCGGCGGGATCGGCAGGATCGGCAGGATCGGCAGGATCGGCGGGACCGGCGGGATCGGCGGGATCGGCGGGATTGGCGGGATCGGCGGGCTCCGCGTCGGGAGCGGCGGCGAAGTTCGACCTGTCGCTCGACCTGTCGGAGCGGGACGGGCGCATCGTGGGAACCGTGACGTACGCGACCTCGCTCTTTGACCGGGCGACGGTGGAGCGGCACGTCGGCTACCTGCGCCGCATGCTGGAGGCCATGGCGGCGGACGAGCGGCAGCCCGTGGAGCGGCTGGCGCTCATGCCCGCGGACGAGCGTGCGCGCGTGCTGGAGGCGTGGAACCGCACGGACGCGGAGTACGCGTCGTCGTCGTGCATCCA
>DATING010001340.1:0-10856 GCA_035474555.1 Longimicrobium sp.
TGCGCCACCGTTGTTTTCCTGAGGGAGGCGCGCCGGATTCATCCCGTGCCGCGATCCCTGCCGCCGACCGAAGGATCTACCGTCCCGTGCCTGACGGCTGCGATCCCGACGGATGCAAGGCGCCGACATCCGCAACTGCCAGCATCCCGCCGAGCGAATCGATTCGGCCTGCGCGGATTGAGACGCCGTGCCGTTCCGCGGAGTCGTGCGTGGAGTGCCGCGATGCGACGAGGCTGCGTCCGTCTCCATCCCGAGTATCGTACACGGTGGGGTTCCACGGAGCGCACGGCGGATGGGACTCGTCGCGGGCAGGACCGCGCCGCGGGGGAGGCGGTCGATCACAGGAGCGTGGATCCTTCGGCAGGCACCGCGGATTGAGCGCATAGAGGGAATCGGCGGCGCCTCCTCAGTTCGACGTGGCCATTGCTGGTCAGGCCGTTCCACGGGGCACCGGTGGACGGTCCGTCTGGTGATCCTGTGCATGGCTTCTCGCCAGGGCCACCTTTTACGGATCGCGATCAGGTGGACCTGTACACACGCGGGCATCCGCGCCGTAGAGCCAGTATCCTCTCATGCGAAAAATTTGGATGGCCGTCCCCTCGCCGGCAGCAGCCTCACTGCCAAGGATCTCTGGCCTCCTGCACGACCCGGCCGATTCGCGCCCGGCCGTTGCGGCGCATCCACTCCCGCACGGTCGGGTTGGGAGAGTCGCCACCCTGGATGGTTGAGATCGCGACGACCGGACGCAATCGGACGGCGAACGGCAGGGTGCATCAGGCCCTTGGTAGATGGGTTGCTGCCGGCGAGGGGACGGCCATCCGAATTTTTCGAAGAGGCAGGATCGTGGCATTGGAGGCGGATGCCTGCCGTGGCACATCATCCACCTGATCGCGATCCGTAAGAGCGTGCCTGCGCCGGAGACCCGGATGGCCACCGTCGAGCCCAGGAAAGCACGATGTCGCAGACCCTCTCCAGCATCCGCAGCCGTTGGAGGACCCGGTGGGCTGGGCGGGATGCGGCGGGGCGGATCCACCGGAAACGCGGAGCCCCCGCACCGGCGGGGTGCGGGGGCTCGGCGGAACCAGGGCGCGGTGCGGTCAGGCCGTGGCGGGCTCGGCCTCGGCGGCTTCGGCGGCGCGGGCTTCGGCGTGCGCGGCATCGAACTCGTCGTGGATGCAGCGCATCACGTGCGTGGCCATCACGTCCAGCTGCGAGCGCGACGGCACCGGCGCGTTGGGATCCGGCAGCTGCAGCGGGAACGGCGCCTCGGCCGGCACCGGGATCAGGTGCAGGTGAAAGTGGAACACGTCCTGGCCACCGTCCGCGCCGTTGGGCGAGAACAGGTTCACGGCACGGCACCCCGTCGCCTTGCGAAGCCCGGGAAGGATGCGCTTGGCCACGGTGAACGTGCGCGTGGCCAGCTCCTCGGGGACGTAGAACAGGTTCTTGTAGTGCTCCTTGGGCACCACCAGCACATGCCCCGGGTGCAGCGGATGGATGTCGAGAAACGCGATGATCTCCTCGTCCTCGTGGATCACGCTCACCATCTCGTCCCCGCCGATGATGCGGCAGAAAACGCAGGTGGGATTCTGATTGGGGTCCACTCCGGCCTCCCGGCGGTGTCGTTGCAATCTCCGGCGCGGCGCGCCACTCTAGTGCTCCGCGGGGTGCAAGAGGCAGGCCGGGCACGCCCCCCGTCGGAACACCGCCCGGCCCCCGCCGCGCCCCGTTTTCATCGACCGCGAACGGGCGCGCGTAAGGCATCTCCGCACGCTCCGTCCGGCAGATGCCGATGGCGGCCCGCCGCGCCGCATCCGAATCTACGGGGCACGCGGCGGGCACCTCATCCACCGCACGGCCGGCGGGAACGGACGTCCGCCGCGCGCGGTGAATGACGCAGCGGTCCATCCATCGTCTACCCCAGGAGAACGATGCACCACGAGGAACTGGATTTTGTGGAGGGATGGCGCGAGATCGCCCGCACCGGGCACGCGACCGGGGCCACCATGGTGCTGGCGCCGGGCACGTCCGAGGGCGGGCCCAACAACCTGCACCCGGCCAACGAGCAGTGGATCTACGTGGTCGCGGGCGAGGGCGCCGCGATCGTGCAGGACGAGAAGCACGTGCTGCGGCCCGGCGTGCTGCTGCTGGTGGAGCGCGGCGAAACGCACGAGATCCGCAACACCGGCTCCGTGCCCCTGCAAACCCTGAGCGTGTACGTGCCCCCGCTCACCAGCGAATGACCGCCGCGGCCCCGCACTCCACCCCGCTCCCGGAGCACCCGATGCATGCACAGCTGCAGGACCTGGCGAACCAGTTCACCACCGCGCGCGAGCGGCTCCACCGGCTGGCGGAGACGGTGCCCGCGGACGGCTGGGCGCGGCGCCCGGCCCCCGACAGCTGGTCGCCGGCGGAGTGCGTGGCGCACCTCAACCTGACGTCGCGCACGTTCATCCCGCAGCTGCGCGACGCCATCCGCGAGGCGCGCGGGCTGGGCGGGGCGGCGCCGGCGCGCTACCGGCGCGGGGTCATCGGCTGGCTGCTGTGGCGGTCCATGCAGCCGGGCAAGGGGATCAAGGTCAAGACCTCGCCCAGGTTCGTGCCGGAGTCCGTCACGCCGCGGGCGGAGCTGGTGGCGGAGTTCGACCGGCTGCAGGACGAGCAGATGGAGCTGGTGCGCTCGGCGGACGGGCTGCCCATCCACCGCGTTCGCGTGACCTCGCCGTTCGACGCGCGGGTCAAGTACAACGCGTTCGCGGCGCTCACCATCCTTCCCAGCCACCAGCACCGCCACCTGGACCAGGCGGAGCGGGCGCTGGCGGCGGCATCCGGCGCGCGCCCCTGACGGAGATCCGGCGGATGGACATCCCCCAGCGTGTCCGGAGCCGGGGGCCTGGATCGTTTTGACCGGCCGCCCTTCCGAATCTACCCCGAACACGAAGCCCATCCGTATGATGTACATCCGCCGCGTCGTCCTCCTCGCCTGCGCCGTGATGCTGGCGGGCTGCGAGAACACGTCCGCCCCCGACGGGCCGGAAGGCCGCTATACCCTGACCGCGACGGAAGGCGACGCCCTGCCCTCGTACGTCAGGCCCTACCAGCCCGGGTCCACCGGCCGCGAGCTCCTGGAGGGCCAGCTGACCCTCTCCGCACCGGACCAGGCGACGTTCGTAATGCGCTCGAATCTGGTGGCGGCGAACGGGGCGCGGGGGGCGATCGAGATCGACACCATCCGCGCCCGGTACGCCCCGCGGCAGGACGGCGGCCTCACCTTGACCAACGTGGGCGACTCGCGGTTCCGGCTGCACGCGGACGTGGCCCTGAACGACTCCAACCGCCGCCTGAGGGCCGTGCTGGTGGTTCCCATGGCCACGTCAGGGGGCTACGTCGAGTTCCTGACCGGCCTGGACTTTTCGCGCTGACGCACGGGCCGCTCCGGCCGTCCGGCTGACGAGAACGGGCCCCGCCACGCCGGCGGGGCCTGTTCGCATCCGCGACTCCAT
Organism: Longimicrobium sp.; assembly: GCA_035474555.1. GTDB lineage: Bacteria > Gemmatimonadota > Gemmatimonadetes > Longimicrobiales > Longimicrobiaceae > Longimicrobium. The sequence goes on from DATING010001340.1 coordinate 3,504, forward strand.
CGGGAAGATGACCGCATGAGGCGAAGGCCGATCGCGCTACTCCTGTTCGCCATCCTCCCGGGCGCATCCTGCCAGCGCACGACCGGGGAGATGGGCCCGCTGGCGGGAGAATGGGCCGTTTCCCTGGATGCGGATCGCGGGAGGGATGGCGTCATCATCTTTCACCCGGCGATCCCCTGCTACTGCGTGGAGCCGGGTGAGCTGCCCGCGGGCGCAGAGGTGGGGCGCGCGTATCTCGACCCCGCGGCCATGGGCCAATCGCCTCGGACCACGACCTCCCGTCATTTCGCGGTGGGCGATGACGCGGACTACTACGAAGAAGTCATCGGTGAGGTGGAGGGAAGCGCCGTCGTGATCACCACCCGCGGACCGGCCGGCCCCCGGTTCGAGGGGATCATGGAGGGCGATTCGATTCGTGGCCGGTGGATCTACACGCTCCACGGAGACACGCTGCGCTCGGGACGGATGTCCATGAACCGGGGTCATGCGAGCGAATACACCGATTCAGCCCGGGTGCGGAGTCGCAGGGGCGTGGAGGGATGGATGAGTGCGCCTGCCGTGCGAGCGCTGCGGCCGTAGTCCCCGCATGCGAAACGGGCCCTGCCACGCCGGCGGGGCCCGTTTCGTATCCCGTCGAGTGATCAGCCGCGGCGGATGCGGGGCGGGCGCCAGTTCTCGCGCAGGATGGCCCAGCGCTCGTGGTCGCGCCACCGGCCCGCGATCTTGAGGTAGCGCGGCGAAAATCCCTCCATCGTGAACCCCAGCCGCTGCACCAGGGCGCGCGACGGGGTGTTGCCCGGTTGCAGGTTGGCCTCCACCCGGTGCAGCCTGAGCACGCGAAAGGCATGGGTCAGCACCAGGCCCACGCCCTCCGTCATGTACCCGTGCCCCGCGTACGGCGCCCCCACCCAGTAGCCCATGTACGCGCTCTGAAAGAGGCCCATGAAGATCTGGCTCAGGTTGGCGCAGCCCACGATGCCGCCGTCTTCCGTCCGGCAGAGGAGGAACGACTTGAAGTCCGGGTCCGCCGTGCGGCGCACCAGGTTGGCGAAGGCCTCCGGCGTCGCGGCGGGCGCCATCCACGGGGCGTGAAAGCGGCGGCTGGCGCGGACGATCCGGATGAACTCCGCCTCGTCGTCCGCGGCCGGATGGCGGATGAGCACGCGGCGGCCGGCGAGCAGTGCGTCGGGCATGGGGCGTCGTGAATCCAATTGGCGGTCTGATCCGTCGAGACCTATGATTTTCACGCCCGCCCCGTTCCCCGCAACCCCGTTTGGCCCTTCCATGCGAATCCCTCACCGTCTCCTCATCCCCCTGGCGCGGGTCGCCGCGCCGGCCGCCGCGCTCGTGCTGCTGGCCGCCCCCGCCGAGGCGCAGCCCGATCCCGGCGTGCGGGTAGACTCGCTGTTCGCGTCGTGGAGTTCGCCGGAGTCGCCCGGGTGCGCCGTGGCCGTGGCGCAGCATGGGCGCACGGTGCTGGCGCGCGCGTACGGCAGCGCCAACCTGGAGCACGGAATCCCCAACACGCCGGGGACGGTGTTCGAGGCGGGCTCCGTGAGCAAGCAGTTCACCGCCGCGGCCATCGTGCTCCTGGCACGCCAGGGCAAGCTGTCGCTGGACGACGACGTGCGCCGCCACGTGCCCGAGGTGCCGGACTACGGCACACGCATCACCCTGCGCCACCTGCTGAACCACACCAGCGGCCTGCGCGACTGGGGGAGCGTCATGCAGCTGGCCGGCTGGCCGCGGAGCACGCGCATCTACACGCACGCCCACACGCTGGACGTCGTCAGCCGGCAAAAGTCGCTCAACTTCACGCCCGGCGCGGAATACTCGTACAGCAACACGGGCTACAACCTGCTCGCCATCATCGTGGAGCGGGTGAGCGGCGAGCGCTTCAGCGAGTTCACCCGCCGCGAGCTGTTCCAGCCGCTGGGGATGACCAGGACGGAGTGGCGCGACGACTTTACCCGCACGGTGCGGGGGCGCGCGAGCGCCTACGCCTGGAGCGACAGCGCCTGGCACCTGCACATGCCGTTCGAGAACGTGCACGGCAACGGTGGCCTGCTCACCACGGTGGACGACCTGCTGCGGTGGAACCAGGCGCTGGATTCGGGCACCATCGCGGGGCTGGACACGATGGAGACGCGGGGCGTGCTGAACAACGGGCGGACGATCGAGTACGCGCTGGGCTTGTCCGTGGGCGAGCTGCGCGGCGTGCGCGAGGTGAGCCACAGCGGCGCCACGGCCGGCTACCGCGCCTACCTGGCCCGCTACCCGGAGACGGGCGTTTCCGTGGCGCTGCTGTGCAACGCGGCCAACGCCAACCCGGAGCTGGCCACGCGCGCGGCCGGCTTCTTCATGGCGGACCGGTTCCGCCCCGACCCCGCGCCGCCCGCCGCGGTGCCCGTGGAGGCGGCGGAGCTGGAACGGCGCGCGGGGCTGTACCGCAATCAGCGCACAGGGGCGCCCCTGCGGCTGGTGATGGCGGACGGCACGCTGCGGACGGGGGGCGGCACGGAGATCATCCCCATCGGCCCCGGGGTGTTCAGCTTGGGGCCCAGCGCCACGCGGATCGAGTTCGTGGACGGGCCGCGCATGCTGCCGCGCATCGTGTACCCGGACGGCGACACGGTGACGTACGAGCCCGCCGCCCCGGCGGATACGAGCGCGGCGAACCTGGCCGCGTACGCCGGCGAGTACCGCAGCGACGAGGCCGAGGCCACCTACACGGCGGCCGTGGTGAACGGGCGGGTGGTGCTGCGGATGCGTCCCGACATCACCTTCCCCCTGGTGCCCGCCTACGCCGACACGTTCACCGGCCCGGGCGGATCGGTCATCCGCTTCGTCCGCGGGGCGGACGGGCGGGTGCAGGCGTTCACCCTCGGCGTGGAGCGCGTGCGCGAGCTGCGCTTCGACCGCGTGCGGTGACCGAATCGCCCGCGGTGAACGATTGCCCGCGGTGAAAAACGGGCGGGGCGGGCATGGTGCCCGCCCCGCGCTCAGTCGTCGCCCTCTTCCGTGTTCTTGCGGCTGACCAGCTTGTTGAAGCGGTCCAGCTCGCCGTCGTCGCCCTTGATGTCGCGGTGCAGAAAGGCGAGCTCGTTCTCCTCGAACTTCTCCAGCCACTCCTCCCACTCGATCTCCTCCAGCGTGCCCTCGCCGCTGAAGCCGGGAAAGTCGATGCGCAGGATGCCGGGGTCGTCACCCTTGCCCGTGCGCTTGACCCGCGCCGGCTTGCCTCCGCGCTCCTCGACCCAGCGACGGATGAAGTCGTGGTCGGTGGTGGTGTGCCCGCTGCGGTCGGTCTTGGCCATCGTCTCGTCTCCGTCCACGTGTGCGGCCCGGCGCGCGCTTCGCGCCGGTGGCCGGGGCGCATTCCAAGCACGGAGCGTACCGTTGTAAAGGCAGTGCGAAAGTGCGGGAGTGCGAAAGTAAAAGTGCGTGAGTGCGTTAGTGCGTGAGTGCGGGAGCAAAGGGGGCGCCGCAGGAGTCGCCGGATGATTGACAGCGCAGGCGGGCGGGATGAGCTTCAACCGGAAGGTTGAGCAACCGGGGATTCCACGATGACGCAGACGGAGCTGGATCAGACGCTGATCGCCCTCGCCGATCCCACGCGGCGCGCCATCCTGCGGCGGCTGTCAAAGGGCGAAGCGCGCGTGACGGAGCTGGCGCAGCCGTTCGCCATGTCGCTGAACGCCGTCTCCAAGCACATCCGCATGCTGGAGCGCGCGCGCCTGGTCCGCCGGCGGCGCGCCGGGCGGGAGCACCTGCTGTCCTTCAATCCCCAGCCGCTGGACGAGGCCGCCGCCTGGATCGAGACCCAGCGCACCGCCTGGACCGCCCGCCTGGACGCCCTCGACGACCTGCTGGCGGAAGAGGACCGCGGCCCGGGCTGATCTCGTGTCGTGCGATGGGGTTCAGTGCTTCGCCGAGACCGAAACTTCATGCATCGCCCGAGACCAAACCTCCATGCATCGCCGAGACTGGCAGAGCGAATGAATTCGCCGCAACGACTACACGAAGTCCGTCACGGGCCAGTGCCACGCCGGCACGAGGCCCGAGTGGGGACAACCTCCCCCAGGATTGGGGGAGGTCGCGAGGAATCGAGCGGGTGGGGGCGTGGCTGGACGCCCGCCCCTGTGCACCGTCCGCCGTTCTCCCCCTCTCCGCGAGGAACGAGCGGGGAGGGGGCCGGGGGGAGGGGCGCCCCGCCCGTGCGGCGAAGCCTGCCTGACCGGCACGACCACGATCCACGCAGCGCCATCCGCCGAAAATCATCCACCGAAATCCATCCTCCGAAATCCATCCACTGAACCCATTGCGCCGCTTCCACTTCGCGCGCACTGTTGCACATCCGCCGGTCCGGGTCCTTCCGCGAGTCCGCGAGATTCTCCACACACCGCCTTCATCCCTGATCCGAACATGATGCGATCCATCCTCCTCGCGGCCGCCCTGCTGCTCGCGGCGTTCCCCGGCGGCGCGCATGCCCAGCAGCCCGAGGCCATGCGCGACGTCGGCTTCGGCGAGTTCACGCGCGGCGGCTTTCTACACGACCTGCCGGTGGGCTTCCGCATCCCGGCCGGCTACGTGGCCGTCAGGCGTGTGGGCCAGGCGACGCGGACGTACTGGACCAGCCCCGCCGACAGCGCCGGCCAGGCCGCCGACCCCGCGCACCCCATGCGCGACGGGTTCTACTCGATCGCCCTCAGCACGAACGTGGGCTACAACCCCGACACGGATCGCTTCTTTGGCGGCGACAGCGACGAGACCACGATGAAGGCCGGTTTTGAGGCGCAGGGCTTTACGGACGTGTCGCTGGAGCGGCACCGGGTCAACGGCTACCCGGTCCTGTTTGTGGAGGCGGAGAAGGACGGCCGGCGGGGGATGATGGTCTACGTGGCGGCGCTGGTGGACACGAACGTGGTCTTCGCCTTCTACTCGCATCCCGATCCCCTCCGCGAGCTGGACCAGGCGCGCTGGGCCGCGTTCAAGGCCGCCATCCTCGCCTCGCCGGCTCCCGCCTCCCCAGGAAACTGACGGAAGCGGGCGGCATCCACCGAACCGCGGTTGCGTCGGCGCGGCTCCGGACAGAGCGAATGAATTCGCCGCAACGAACACACGAAGTCCGCCTGCGCGGACTGTCCGGCACGGGGCGGTGCCACGCCGGCCCCGGATCTCCTGCACGGGAAGGTCTCCCCTCTCCGCGGGGAACGAGCGGGAAGGGAACCGGGGGAGGGCGCCCCGCCGCGCGCGGAAGGACCTCGCGCCCGCGACCGCCGTTCTCCCTCCCCCGCGCAGTTTGCGGGGGAGGGTCGGGGAGGGGGGCGCTCCGCTCCCGGCGTGATTCCGCCCCACCGCCCACAACCCCATCCACCCCAACGGCTTCCCTCCCATCCCACCACCCCGCCCCACCCGATCGGGTAGGCGCGCCCGTCCTCTCGGAACGCATCAGGCTACCGCACAAGAAGCGCCGTGTGCCCGCCCTGCTATAGCTGAGCCGTGCTCATGGAACCACTGTTGCTAAACAGGTATGCGACCGTGTCCGGCGGGATCGATTCGTGCGCCCGGACGCGGCGTGGCGGCTGATGAGAAACCGAGTTCGACCTACCTCTAAACAAAAGGGGAAACGCGCATGTCGGCTGGACTTCTGGAGACCACGGATGCGCAGGGCGTGCAGGTGCTGGGCGAGGAGAACGGCCTGACGGCCCGGGTGCTCACGCCCGAGGCGCTGGCCTTTGTCGCGAACCTGCACCGCCGCTTCAACCCCACGCGCATGGAGCTGCTGCGCGCCCGCGACGAGCGGCAGGAATGGCTGGACGCCGACGGCGAGCCCACGTTCCTGGAAGAAACGTCCCACGTCCGCGAGGGCGACTGGTCCGTGGCCCCCACCCCGCCCGACCTGCAGGACCGGCGCGTGGAGATCACCGGGCCCACGGACGCCAAGATGGTGATCAACGCGCTCAACTCCGGCGCCAGCTGCTTCATGGCCGACTTCGAGGACGCCCTCTCGCCCACGTGGAAGAACGTGCTGGAGGGGCAGGCCAACCTCGCCGACGCCGTGCGCCGCACGCTGCAGCTGGACGCCGGCGGCAAGGAGTACCGGCTCAAGGACAAGACCGCCGTGCTCATCCTCCGTCCCCGCGGCTGGCACCTGGCCGAGCGGCACGTGACGGTGGACGGCGATCCGATCTCCGCGTCGCTCTTCGACTTCGGGCTGTACTTCTTCCACAACGCCAAGGAGCTCATCGAGCGGGGGAGCGGGCCGTACTTCTACCTCCCCAAGATGGAGAGCCACCGCGAGGCGCGGCTGTGGAACGACGTGTTCAACGCCGCGCAGGACGAGCTGGGCATTCCCCGCGGGACCATCCGCGCCACGGTGCTCATCGAGACCATCCTGGCCGCGTTCGAGATGGACGAGATCCTGTACGAGCTGCGCGACCACGCCGCCGCGCTCAACGCGGGCCGGTGGGACTACATCTTCAGCATCATCAAGAAGTTCCGGAACCGCGGCGACTTCGTGCTGCCGGACCGCGTGCAGGTGACGATGGCCGTGCCGTTCATGAAGAGCTACGCCGAGCTGCTGGTAAAGACCTGCCACCGGCGCGGCGCGCACGCCATGGGCGGGATGGCCGCGTTCATCCCCAGCCGCCGAGACCCCGAGGTCAACGAGCGCGCCATGGCCAAGGTGAACGAGGACAAGGCCCGCGAGGCGTCGCAGGGCTTCGACGGCACCTGGGTGGCGCACCCGGACCTGGTCCCCGTGGCCAGGGCGCAGTTCGACAAGGTGCTGGGTGACCGGCCCCACCAGAAGGACGTGATGCGCGAGGACGTGAACGTGCCCTCGCACGCCCTGCTGGAGACGGGGATCGTGGGCGGGCAGATCACGGAAGAGGGCGCGCGGCTCAACGTGAACGTGGCCCTGCAGTACATCGAGCAGTGGCTCAAGGGCAACGGCGCGGCTGCCATCCACAACCTGATGGAAGACGCCGCCACGGCCGAGATCAGCCGCGCGCAGCTGTGGCAGTGGATCCGCCACCGCGCGCCTATCCTGAACGACGGCGACGGCGACGGATTCTTTACGCCGGACGACTACACGCGCCTGCGCGACGCCGAGATGGCGGCGCTGCGGGCCGAGCGCGGCGACGACGTGCGCTGCCTGGAAAAGGCGTGCACGCTGCTGGACGACCTGGTGCTGAGCAGCGAGTTCGAGGCGTTCCTGACCCTGCCCGCGTACCAGGTGCTGGACGGGGGGAAGTGCGGGGACTGAGGGGGTGAGGGGCGAGGGAATAGGGAATAGGGAATAGGAATAGGGAATAGGGAATAGGGAATAGGGAATAGGGAATAGGGAAT
>DATING010001341.1:0-7034 GCA_035474555.1 Longimicrobium sp.
CCGGGGGAGGGGGCCGGGGGGTGGGGGACGTCAGGCCACGGCGGCCGGCGCCTCGATGCGCGCCATCACGGCATCCGCCACGGCGCGCAGGGCCAGCGCGGCGGGAGACTCGGGCTGGCTGATGACGATGGGCACGCCCACGTCGCCGCCCTCGCGCACGGGGATCTCCAGCGGCACCTCGCCCAGGAAGTCCACGCCGGTCTGCTCCGCCAGCCGCCGCCCGCCCGCCCGCCCGAAGATCTCGTAGCGCTGGCCGCAGCACGGGCAGATGAAGCCGCTCATGTTCTCCACCACGCCCAGCACGCGGGTGTTGGTGCGCTCGAACATGTGGATGCCGCGCAGCACGTCGCCCGTGGACACGTCCTGCGGCGTGGTCACCATCACCACGCCGTCCAGGCGGATGGTCTGCACCAGCGAGAGCTGCGCGTCGCCCGTGCCGGGAGGCATGTCCACGATCAGCACGTCCAGCTCGCCCCAGGCCACCTCGCCCAGGAACTGCTTGAGGATGCCGGCGATCATGGGGCCGCGCATGATGGCGGCCTGCCCCTCGTCCAGCAGAAAGCCCAGGCTCATGAGCCGCACGCCGTACGCATCCAGCGGCTCCATCTTCTCCTGCCCCTTGTCGCCCACCACGCGCGGCTTGCGCTTTTCGCCGAACATGGTGGGCACGTTGGGACCGTAGATGTCGGCATCCAGCAGCCCCACGCGGCGGCCGGCCTGGGCCAGCGCCGTGGCCACGTTCACCGCCACGGTGCTCTTCCCCACCCCGCCCTTGCCGGAGCTCACGGCCACGATGTGCCGCACGCCGGGGATCAGGTTGGGATTGGGCGTGGGCGCGGGGACGTTGCCGGCGCGGAGCGGCGACTTGCTCTTGGGCAGAGGCGCGCCGGCGGCGGGAAGGGAGATGTCGATCTTCACCTTGTGCACGCCCTCCACCGTCTCGGCGGCGGAGCGGGCATGGCGCACGAGGGTGCCGGGATCGTCGGCCTGCAGGGCGAACTTGAAGCGGACGGTGCCGTCGTCCAGCACCTCCATCTCGCGCACGCGGCCGGACGACACGATGTCGTCGCCCGTAACGGGATGCAGGATGGTGGTCAGGGCGGCGGCCACGCGCCGGAGCACGGCGTCGCGCTCGGTCGGATTCATATGCGGAACGAAGTGCGTGAGTGCGTCAGTGCGGGAGTGCGGAAGTAGTCCCGCTCCCCCAAGCTGCTACAGGATACGACGAAACCGGCGCCCATGCGAGCGCCGGCCCCTTCCAGTGTCCCTGTACCGCGGATGGCCGAAAGCGATCCGTCCGCCACGCGGTGGACCGAAACCAACCCGACGGCCTGTCATTCCGAGGAAGCCGCCGGCTTGATCCATCCCCCGATGGAATGGCGCCGGCCTGAAGAATCTGGCTGCCACGCTGCACGAGGACGGCGGTCCGGCGGGCGGGAATCGGGCGCGGAGGCCAGGGTCAAGCATGGGAGAGGAGATCCTTCGGTCGGCGCCGAAGTTCGTGCAGCGGGCGAGTATCGGCGGCGCCTCCCTAAATAGAAAGTGCGGACCTTGCGGGCGAGGCAGCCTCCGCGCGAGCGCCCCCTCCGCTCGCTTAGGCTCGCACCTCCCCCAAAAACCCCTGGGGGAGGTTGAACAGCACTTTCATTCGACAGGGTGCGCGCGTGGCGCCGAATGACTCAGGAAAACAACGGTGGGGAGGAGACGGCGGGGCGGCGTGGCACTCGCCCGTGACGGACAGTCCGCGCAGGCGGACTTCGTGTGGTCGTTGCGGCGAATTCATTCGCTCTGTCCGCCCAGGCCGGCTGATCCGCTGTGCCGATCAGAAGAAGCGGTGGCCCTCGCGCCAGGCGAACGGGGGCGCGCCGGGGAGAAAGGCGGCCTCGAACGCGTCCGCGGGGAGCGGCGGAGAGATGAGGTAGCCCTGCGCGAAGTCGCACCCCAGGGCGCGCAGGGCGGAGAGCTGCTCGTGCGTCTCCACCCCTTCGGCCACCACGCGGACGCCCAAGCTGCGGGCCAGCGCCACGATGGTGCGCACGATCTCGGCGCCCTTGTGCGCGCCCGTGGTGCCGCCATCCATCCCGCCCACGAACGAGCGGTCGATCTTGAGCGCATCCAGCGGCAGGCGGTGCAGCGTGCTCAGGCTGGAGTATCCCGTCCCGAAGTCGTCCAGGTACACCTGCACCTCGCGCCGCTTGAGGGCGCGCAGCACGCCGGCGGCCGTCGTGGGATCCTGCACCAGCGAGCTTTCCGTCAATTCCAGCTTGAGGGCGGCGGGGGGCAGGCCGTGCTCGCCCAGCGTGGCGGCCACGGCCTCCACCAGCCCCGGCTCGCGCAGCTGCCAGGGCGACAGGTTCACGCTCACCTCCAGCGACGCGGCGGCGGGCAGGTTGGCGCGCCAATCGGCCACCTGCCGCGCGGCCTCGCCCAGCACCCACGCGCCCAGGGGGCCGATGAGCCCCGTCTCCTCGGCCAGGCTGATGAACCGGTCCGGCGGCACCCAGCCGTGCACGGGGTGCTCCCACCGGGCCAGGGCCTCGGCGCCGATGAGCTCGCCCGTGGTCAGCGAGACGATGGGCTGAAAGAAGAGCCGCAGCTCGCCCCGGGCCAGCGCCCCGCGCAGGTCCGTCTCCATCCGCAGCCGCTCCATCACCGCGCGGTGCATGGAGCGGTCGAAGACGGCCGTGCGCGTGCCCCCGCCGGCCTTGGCGTGGTACATGGCCATGTCGGCGTTGCGCAGCATCTCCTCGGGCGTGCTCCCCGTGGCGTCCGCCAGCGCGATCCCGATGGTGGCGGACGTGTGGGTGCGGTAGTTCCCCAGCTCCAGCGGCGTGGCGGAGAGCACCTGCCGGACCTCCGCCGCCACCTCCACGGCTTCTTCGCGGCTGGCGTGGGGGAGGAAGATGATGAACTCGTCGCCGCCGAAGCGCGCCACGGTGTCGCCGTCGCGCGCGGCGCCGGCCAGCCGCGCGGCCACCTGCCGCAGCAGCTCGTCGCCCACGCCGTGGCCCAGCGAGTCGTTGACGTTCTTGAAGCGGTCCAGGTCCAGGAACAGCAGCGCGCAGGGGCGGGCGGGGTCGCGGTTCTCCATGGCGGTGCGCATCCGCTCGGCCAGGAGCACGCGGTTGGGCAGCCCCGTGAGCGGGTCGTGCAGGGCCAGGTGCCGCAGCCGCTCCTCCAGCACCTCGCGCTGCTCCTCGGCGCGGTTGCGCTGGGTCAGGTCGTCCACCATGGCCACGCAAAAGCGCGGGCGGCCGTCCGCGTCGCGCACCACGGAGGTGGTCAGCCGCACGGGGCACTCGGCGCCGTCGCCGCACAGGTAGCGCATCTCCACCTGGTAGCTGGAGATGCGTCCCGTCACCAGCCGGTGGAAGAGGAGGGCGTTGTGCGCGTGGTCGTCCGGGTGGTCCAGCGCGCCGAAGTCGATGCGCCGCAGGCTCTCGGCCGTGCGCCCCACGGTGCGCAGAAAGGCCGTGTTGGACTCGATGAAGCGCCCTTCCATGTCCACCACGGCGATGCCCATGGCCGAGCCCTCGAACACGGCCCGGAACCACTCCTCGCGCTGCTGCAGCGTGCGGAGAAGCTCGTCGCTGCTGTGCGCGAGCACCGGCGGCTGGGGCATCTTCATCATTCAGCCGCGGAAGTGGAGGGAACGCATCGGGCGCTGGTTTCGGGTCATCCCAAAACCAGCGGTCGGTTGGCGCCCTCCCCGTGCAAGGCGCGCGCCCCGCGTGATACGAACGGCGGATGCAGGCGCGGGGGTGACCCGCCGCCTGCGCACCGTCACGTCATCAGCCGCCCTCTCCGGACGCCCTGGCCGCGGCATCGGCCTGGGCCAGGAGCGCCGGCGCGCGGGGGTGGCGGGAGACGCGCAGCCAGTAGAGGGCCGTGCGCCGCAGCGAGGGATCCGGGTCCGCGCGCGCCACCCGGGCAAGCTTCTCCACGGCCCCGTCCTCCGTCCGCGCCGCCAGCCCAAAGAGCAGGCGCTCCCGCAGCGGGCGCGCATACAGCCGGTCGTACAGCACCACCAGCTCGCCCACGGGCGCGCCGCCCCAGCAGGCGTGGCCGATGGCGGTCTTGCGATCCGCGAGCGACGCCGCCGTGTCCACCGCCAGCGCCAGCAGCTGGCGGATGCGGTCCTCGGGAAGCACCGTCTTCCGCGGCGCCGCGGCCGTGTTCGATGCGGGTGCGGATGCGGGGAGCGCACGCCGTCCGCCGTCCGCCGCGGGGAGCGCCGGCAGCGCCGGCAGCGGCGGCTCCGGCTCCGGCTCCGGTACCGCATCGGACGCCAGCGCCGGGTCCGCGATCCACTGGCCCAGCAGGTACAGCTGCTCCACGGCCTCGCGGGCGTGCGCGCCGGCCCGTGCGAGCACCTCCGGCACCGGATCCACCCCCGCCAGCTCCTCGGCGTAGCGGGCGCGGGCCCGGGCGGAGGCGTGCAGCTGCCGGATCCCGTTGACCTGCGCCTGCCGGTCCGGCGCGTCCGGCGCAGAGTCCGGCACGGATTCCGGGAGCGAGGCCAGGGCTGCGTCCGCGTGGTCCACCACGGCGCGCAGGGCGTGCAGCAGCCCCTGCAGGTGCGCGGGCGAATCGACCGCCCCGTCCTCCCACGCCGGCAGCCGCGCGGGGACGGGGACGTCCAGGCGGTAGTCGGGGTTGGCCTGCGCCTGGTACGCGCGGTTCACCCACCCCTCCACGGACTCGTAGAAGGCGTGCACCTGCCGGGCGGTGGCGGGCGGCACGTAGCCCAGGGTGGCGGGCTCGCCCCGGTAGTCGGCGTCCAGGATCTCGTTGCCCAGCGTCTGCAGGACGAACGCGTTCCACGCGCACAGGAATGCGCTGCGCGTGGCGGGCGGCACGGACCACGGGTCCACGCCGTCGATGGCCGCCTCCAGCCGGCGGCGCTCCACCTGCTCGAAGAGCTCGAGGACGGGCAGGCTCGCGCGGCGGTACGCCTCCAGCGCGGCCGCCGGGATCTCGCCGCGCAGGCGCGCCACGATGCGGTTCCAGCCCGTGGGCCTGGGGGTCATGGGGATGGGATGGATGCGATGGGGCGGATCAGCCGTGCGGGAGCGTGGCCAGGAGCATGGGGACATCGCGGTGGCGGGAGTGACCCAGCCAGAAGCGGGCGACGTGCCGCACCTGCGGATCGGGATCCTCGCGGGCGATGCGCGCCATCATCCGCACCGCCTCGGGCTCCGTGCGCGACAGCAGGCCAAAGACGAGCATCTCCCGCAGCGCGCCGATCTCCAGCCACTCGTACAGCGCGATCAGCTCGGCGATGGGGGTGCGGCCGCGGCAGGCCTCCAGCACCGCATCCTGCCGCCGGGTGAACGGGAGCCGCTCGTCCGACGCGATGGTGACGTGCTCGCGCTCCCGCGGCCCCATCTTCGGACGGCGCGTCCGCCGGGTGCGGTTCACGACGGTCGCGCCCTTGCCCGCGCCCAGGTCCACGGGGCGGTGCGCGCTGATGTCGGTCCCGTCGGCCAGGGCGGGATCGGAGAGGACCTGGCCCAGCAGGTAGAAGCGCTCGATGGCATCGCGCAGGTACGCCTCGGCAAAGGCGTGCGCGGGGGAGGCGTGGCCGGCGCCCAGCAGCTCCTCGGCGTGCAGGGCGCGGCACCGGGCCACGGCGTACGCCTGCCGGATGCGCGCCAGCTGGGCCTGCTTGCGGGCGTCGCCGGGCACGTCCTCCGGCAGCGCGGCCAGGGCGGCTTCGGCGTGGCCCCGCACGGCGCGCATGCCGTGCCGCAGCCCCGCCAGGTGCGAGGCGGAGCGGTGCGGATCCTCGTCCCAGCGCGGCAGGGGGACGGGGAGGGGGATGTCGGGGGTGTACGCCGGGTTGGACCGCGCCTGGTGGGTGCGGATCATCCACCGCTCCACCTCGTGGTAGAACTGGCGGATCTGCGCCGCCGTGCCCCGCGGCAGGAACCCCTTCGTGGAAGGATCGCCCTGGTAGTCGGCGTCCAGGATGCAGTTGCCCAGCACCTGGAGCACGAACGCGTTCCACGCGCAGGCGAGCTCCGTCCGGGTGGCGGGCGGCACCTGCCACGCATCCAGCCCCTCGTCGCGGCACGCCTGGCGCCGGGCCTCGGCGGCCTCCCACAGCTCGAACACGGGAAGGCTCGCGCGGCGGTACGCGTCCAGGTCCGTGGCCGGGAGCTCGCGGCGAACGCGCGCCACGAGGCGGTTCCAGCGGGTGGGCTTTGCTGCCATTGCGGCGTGGACGATGTCTCGGGAGATGCGGGACGACCGGCGCGGGGTGCGCGCGGTTCACGGCGGATGCCCAAGCTGGCGACCCGGGCCGCGATCGGCAATCGTTTCGGGGGATGGAGATCGGCGATGGGCGGATGAAGATCGGCGATGGGCGGATGAAGATCGGCGATCGGCGGCACGCATCCAGACAGAGCGAATGAATTCGCCGCAACGAACACACGAAGTCCGCCTGCGCGGACTGCGGCCCCCATCCGATCGCCGAAGCTCCCTCCGCACCACGGCGTCGTGCGGCTTCGGCGGCGATCCAGATCATCCATCACACGCGGATGCCATGCTGGAAAGCTTTGCCTCCAGACGGAACACATGTATCCTTCACGGGGTGCAACCCGCAATCCCGATTCGGCCCTCCGCCTGTCCACCTCCGCACTACAGACTCAGCGTCACGCGATGAAATCCATCCTCCTGCTGGTCGCGATGCTCGTGCTGCACGTGCCCGGCCTTGCCGCACAGACCTCGCTTGCCGCGCCGATGGACCCGCGGCTGATCGTAGCGCCGGCGGAGCACGCCGCGGCGCCGGCCCTGACGGACGCGCGGCGGGACCACCGGGCGGGCGCCATCAAGGGGCTCGCGCTGGGCGCCCTGATCGGCGGGGTGGGATTCGCGATGGTTACCGCGGCAGGCAACGACGGGGGTGATTCCGGGGGATACACGATCCTCGCCGTGCCGGTCGGGGCCGCCGTGGGTGGCGCCGTGGGCTTGGTCGTCGGCGCGATCGTCGGCGTCCCGGAGAAGGACGGCGGGCGCAGGTCGTAGGGCCG
>DATING010001342.1:0-3924 GCA_035474555.1 Longimicrobium sp.
GTCGCACCCCGCCATCATCGGCGCGTTCCTGCTGGGTGCCGTGTTCTCGGCGCTGGCCGGCTTCATCGGCATGCGCATCGCCACCAAGGCCAACGTGCGCACCGCGCAGGCCGCGCGCACCAGCCTGAGCAAGGCGCTGGAAGTGTCGTTCGCCGGCGGCTCGGTGATGGGGATGGGCGTAGCCGGCCTGGCCGTGCTGGGGCTGGGCGGGCTGTTCATCGTGTTCTACGAGATGTTCGTGGACGGCGCCTCGCCCAACGGGCTGGAGATGGAGCGCGCGCTGGAGGTGCTCACGGGCTTTTCGCTGGGCGCCGAGAGCATCGCGCTGTTCGCCCGCGTGGGCGGCGGCATCTACACCAAGGCGGCCGACGTGGGCGCCGACCTGGTGGGCAAGGTCGAGGCGGGCATTCCCGAGGACGACCCGCGCAACCCGGCCACCATCGCCGACAACGTGGGTGACAACGTGGGCGACGTGGCCGGCATGGGCGCCGACCTGTTCGGCAGCTACGTCGCGACGATCCTGGCGACCATGGTGCTGGGCCGCGAGGTCGTGGCCAACAACGACAACTTCGGCGGGATGAGCCCCATCCTGCTGCCCATGGTGATCGCGGGCGCCGGCATCCTGTTCTCGCTCATCGGCATCCTGATGGTGCGGGTCAAGGAGGGCGGAAACGTGCAGGGCGCCCTGAACCTGGGCAACTGGGTCAGCATCGCGCTCACGGGCATCTTCTCGTTCTTCCTGATCAACTGGATGCTGCCGGACACCATGCAGCTCCAGCGGTTCGGCTCGCAGGCGTTCGGCCCCATGGGCGTGTTCGGCGCCGTGGCGGTGGGCCTGGCGGTGGGCGCGCTGATGTCCATCATCACCGAGTACTACACGGCCATGGGCCGCCGCCCGGTGCAGTCCATCGTGGAGCAGTCGTCCACGGGCCACGCCACCAACGTGATCGGCGGCCTGGCGGTGGGGATGGAATCCACCACGCTGCC
Source organism: Longimicrobium sp. (assembly GCA_035474555.1). GTDB lineage: Bacteria > Gemmatimonadota > Gemmatimonadetes > Longimicrobiales > Longimicrobiaceae > Longimicrobium. Next base: position 988 of record DATING010001342.1, read on the forward strand.
CATCCTCGTCCTGGCGGCCGGCATCATCGCCAGCTACGAGTTCGCGGGGCTGTACGGCGTGGCCATCGCGGCCGCGGGGATGATGGCCACCACGGCCATGCAGCTGGCCATCGACGCGTTCGGCCCCATCGCCGACAACGCGGGCGGCATCGCCGAGATGAGCGACCTGCCCCCGGAGGTGCGCGAGCGCACGGACATCCTGGACGCCGTGGGCAACACCACGGCCGCCACGGGCAAAGGCTTCGCCATCGCCTCGGCCGCGCTCACGGCGCTGGCGCTGTTCGCCGCGTTCATGGGCATCTCGGGGATCGACGTGATCGACATCTCCAACGCGCGGGTGCTGGCCGGCCTGTTCGTGGGCGCCATGATCCCGTTCATCTTCTCGTCGCTGGCCATCGCCGCCGTGGGTCGCGCGGCCATGGCCATGGTGCAGGAGGTCCGCCGCCAGTTCCGGGAGATCCCGGGCATCATGGAGGGCACCGGCCAGCCGGAGTACGGCAAGTGCGTGGACATCAGCACCAAGGCCGCCATCCGCGAGATGCTGCTGCCGGGCGCCATCGCCCTCGTTACCCCCGTCCTCGTGGGCTTTACCATGGGGCCCGAGGTGCTGGGCGGCCTTCTGGCGGGCGTCACGGTGTCGGGCGTGCTGATGGCCATGTTCCAGTCCAACGCCGGCGGCGCCTGGGACAACGCCAAGAAGTCGTTCGAGAAGGGCGCGACCATCAACGGCCAGCTCTACTACAAGGGCTCCAACGAGCACAAGGCGGCCGTGACGGGCGACACCGTGGGCGATCCGTTCAAGGACACCTCCGGCCCGTCGATGAACATCCTGATCAAGCTGATGTCCATCGTGTCGCTGGTGATCGCCCCGCACATCGCCGTGGAGGCCCGCGGCGACAGCACGGTGCCGGACGAGGCGCGCGCCGTGACGGTGGAGGCGCCCGCCGTGGCGCTGGCCCCGGCGCCGGCCCCGGTCGTCGTGGAGACGCCGGCCCGCTGACGCGGCGCACGGCAGGAGGGCCCGGCGGGGAGAAATCCCGCCGGGCCCTTTTTTATTTCCCCGTCCCGAACGTATGTTCAGGGCACATCGTCCTTCCCCGCGCGCCGGCGATCGTCGTGCGCGCCCATTCTATCCCCACGCAGAACCTCTCCATGACGACGTTGGATTCCACGCTGCGCGACGCGCCGCCGCCCCCCGCCGCGGACGCGGGCCTCCGGCAGGGGCTTACGCTGCTGGATGCGGTGATGCTGGTGGCCGGGTCCATGATCGGCTCCGGCATCTTCATCGTCTCGGCCGACATCGGCCGCAACATGGGCTCGCCCGGCGGGCTGATCGCGGTGTGGGTGGCGTCGGGGCTGATGACGCTGGCCGCGGCGCTGAGCTACGGCGAGCTGGCGGCGGCCATGCCCCGCGCGGGCGGGCAGTACGTGTTCCTGCGCGAGGGGCTGGGGCGGATGACGGGGTTCCTGTACGGCTGGACGCTGTTCATGGTGATCCAGACGGGGACCATCGCCGCCGTGGCGGTGGCGTTCTCGCGCTTCCTGGGCGTGTTCTTTCCCGCCGTGTCGCCGGACGTGTTCATGGGCGTCAAGGGGATTGCCATGCCCGGCGGCACCATCGACCTGGGGCTCTCGTGGCAACGCGTGGTGGGCATCCTGGTGATCGCCCTGCTCACCTGGGTGAACCTGCGCGGCCTGCGCGAGGCCAAGTGGATCCAGACCAGCTTCACCATCGCCAAGACGGGCGCCCTGGCGGCGCTCATCATCCTGGGCGTGACGCTGGGGCGCAACGCGGAGGCGATCTCCGCCAACTTCGGCAACTTCTGGACGGGCTCGCCGGGCGGCGAGCCGGTGACGGTGCTGGGGATCGCCGTCCCGCTCATCATCACGGCCTTCGGCTCGGCCATGGTGGGCTCGCTGTTCTCGTCGGACGCGTGGAACAACGTGACCTTTGCCGCGGCCGAGGTGCGCCGCCCGGAGCGCAACCTGCCCCTGGCGCTGGCGCTGGGGACGGGGCTGGTGACGGTGCTGTACGTGATGGCGAACCTGGCCTACCTGTCCGTGCTCACGCTGACGCAGATCAAGGAAGCCCCGCAGGACCGCGTGGGCACGCTGGCCCTGGAGCAGATGTTCGGCCCCGTGGGTCAGTACCTGATGGCGGGTGCCATCCTCATCAGCACCTTCGGCTGCATCAACGGGCTGATCCTGGCGGGCGCCCGCGTGTACTTTGCCATGGCGCGCGACGGGCTGTTCTTTGCCCGCGCGGCCGAGGTGAACCGCAACGACGTGCCGGCGTGGGCACTCATCGCGCAGGGCGTGTGGACGGCGCTGCTGTGCCTGACAGGCACCTACGGCCAGCTGCTGGACTACGTGATCTTCGCGGCGCTCATCTTCTACGTGCTGACGATGGTGGCCCTGTTCCGGCTGCGGCGGCTGCAGCCGGACCTGCCGCGCCCGTACAAGGCGTTCGGCTACCCCGTGGTGCCCGCGCTGTACATGATGGCGGCCACGGGCGTCGCGCTGATCCTGCTGGTGGCCAAGCCGGTGTACTCGTTCTCCGGCCTGGCGGTGGTGCTGCTGGGGATCCCGGTGTACATGCTGTGGAGCCGCGGCCCCGCCTCCCGCGCCTCCGAGGCCCGCGACCGCTCGTAGCGGGGCGGGGAAGGGCCTGCCGGCGGATGCTGACGGCGGGATGATGGAGCGATGGATGAGCAGCGGGGCCGGCGATGGATGCCGGCCCCGCTGGCGTTTGGGGTAGATCGTCGGCCGATTCTCACGGGCCAGAGTGCCGTGTGGTAGCAGGGTTTTACGGCGCCCGCTGCGCGGGGCCCCTCACCCCCGGCCCCCTCTCCCGCAAACTGCGCGGGAGAGGGGGAGAGCTGCGGGATCGTGCGTCGAGGCGGACTCTGTGCACCGGCAGGGCGCCCCTCCCCCCGG
>DATING010001343.1:0-5456 GCA_035474555.1 Longimicrobium sp.
CAGTCCGCGCAGGCGGACTTCGTGTAGTCGTTGCGGCGAATTCATTCGCTCGGACGGGACTTCGCGTCGCACGATTCCCATCCTCGCCGCCCTATCCCTTCCCCTCCGGTGCCAGCAGCCGCACGGTCCCCCAGGGCTCGATGTCCATCGGCGTCGCATCCACCACGTCGCCGTTGACGTGCGCGGGTTCGGCGCGGCCATCGCGGGCGGTGATGTACAGGCGCCGGGCGCGCAGGGTCTCCACGCCGGGAACGCGCAGCTGCACCGTGCCGGGCATCTCCACCCCCAGCCAGAACGCCGCCAGCCGCAGGTGTGACGCGCCGCGAAAGAGGACGACGTCGATGATCGCGTCCGTCGGATCCGCATCGGGGACCAGGACGTGGCTGCCGGCGAAGTGCCGCGGCACCGTCGCCAGCACCTGCGTGGCCTCGCGGTCGATGGGGCGGCCGTGCGCGTCCTCGCCCGTGACGTGCAGCGCGGGAAAGTCGTAGCGCGCCCACTCCCACACGCCGCGCGCACCGATCCCGATCAGCCCCAGCGACGTCTTGATCTTGGGATTCACCCGCCCCATGGCCCGCGCATCGAAGCCCACGCCGGCGCCCAGCAGCACCGCGCGCCCGCTCGACCGCCACGCGTGGAAGGTGCGGCGCGCCTTCGTATCCGCCAGCGCACGGATGGCGGGCCCGGCGCCGGATGGAACGCCGATCTCGCGCGCGATCACGTTCACCGTGCCGACGGGAAGGATGCCGATGGGGACGTCCGTGCCGACGAGCGCCGTGGCGGCCTGGGCGAGCGTGCCGTCGCCGCCGCTGGTCCACACGGCTTCCACGTCGGGGGTGAGATGGGCGCGGACGAGCTCCGTTGCGTGGTCCTGGCGCTCGGTGATGAGCAGCTCGGCGTTCCAGCCGTGGCGCGCGAGCTCGTCGCGCACGCGCTCGGGCTTGGGGCGGCGCCACCACAGGCCGGCCGCGGGGTTGTAGATCAGCAGCGCTCGCCGCATCGGTGCTCCGCGCAAAGGGTTCGCGCGGATTGCTGGCAAAGTGCTGGCCGGACGGTCAGCGAGTGCGCCCGGGGAGGGGCCCCTTCCACGCGGGGCGGTTCAGCGATCCGTACCCGTGGCACAGGCTGAAGATGTCGCGCACCTGCGCCTCCCGCCCCGTGTCCGCGCCGGTCCTGCGGCGTCCGCCGTCGTCCACCGCGTACAGGTCCGAGGTGAAGCGCACCCGGGCCTCATCGTCCGGCGGCAGGAGCGCCGCCCGTACGACCGACTCCCCCGACGGCTCGCGGAGCGTCGCGACGACCAAGTTGGGCTGCATCGTATCCACCGCGAAGCCGCGTCCCTCCAGGCGCTCCGACATGCAGGCGACCAGCGGCTGCAGGGGGCGATGGGCCCACGTGTCGATCCCGCAGCTCTCGATCGCCCGCCTCACCTCGAACTCGTTGTCCACGACCCGGCCGCCGCGCCGGTGCGCGGCACCTTCCCCGGACCAGCGGTGGGATTCCACGGCCCAGTACGAAGACGAGGGAGGCGGAGCGGGCTCCACGGTGAGGGTGTCCACGTGGAACCCCGGTTCGTCGAGCCGCACCACGCGCAGGCGGAACTCGTCCGTGAACGTCGTGTCCACCAGGTACCCGCGCGCGGCCAAGCGTGTCGCCGCGCACTGCATGGGCGCCGTGCCGGGCGCGACGGCGACCCAGCCTGGCCCGCAGGCGGCCAGCAGAAGGAGGAGCGGGAGGATGCGGAGAATCTTCATCGAAGCGCGCATGAAGGGGGTGAGGATGATCCGGCGGACGGTGCGGTGCTACCGCGCCTGGCAGATGACGACCAGGTTCTCGCTGCTGTGGATGAAGGGCGCGAACTCCCAGTCGCCCCACCAGTCCATGGGGAAGAGGTTGGCTTCGCGCAGCAGGCGGTCCCATTCCGTGGCGGTGCGGATGCGCAGCTCGTGGTACTTTTCCCCGCGCTTGTCGCCCTTGCTCCAGCGCGTCCACTCGCGGCTCACGCCGTCCACCGCGTCGAACTCGCGCTCCACCCACACGGTGGCGCCGCCGTCCGTCTCCCACCAGTCGCGCTCCGCGAACCCGCCCACGATGTGGTCGCGGTGCATGGTCTCCAGCACGAAGACGCCGCCGGGCTTGAGCGCCTGCCGGGCGCCGCGCAGCACGCGCAGGTCTTCCTCGTCGCTCAGGAAGTAGCCGAGCGAGGAGTACAGCGACAGCACGGCGTCAAAGCGGCCCGTCCACGGGATCTCGCGCATGTCGGCCTGCACGAAGTCCACCTCCACCCCGGCCGACTTGGCGCGCTTGGCCGCCCGCGCCAGCAGCGTCTGCGACCAGTCGAGGCCCGTGACCTTGAACCCCGCGCGCGCCAGGGCGATGCTGTGCCGCCCCCAGCCGCACGCCACGTCCAGCACCTCGGCGCCGGACTCCAGCATCGTCATCTCGCGCAGCCCCTGGATCTCGCGCTCGGTTCGCTCCGGCGTGAGGAAGTCGCGGTAGATGTCGATGAACGTCTCGTCGAAGTAGCCGTCCCACCAGCCGCGGGGGGTCATGCGCGGGCTCCGTGATTGAGGTCCGGGCAAGGCCGGCGACCGTGGGGAAGGGCGAAGCACCAGAACGGGCGAGTAGATTCCCCGGTCGGCGCGCAGGGGTCCGGCACGTTCCGGTGCCGGGAGGCGCCTCCCTCGGAATGACCGGTCCGCCGGAGAATGGCGATGGCCGCTGACGGGGGCGTCATGCCGCCTGCCCCGGCAGGATGTCGAGCAGGTCGGGGATGGCGCGAATGCGGTCGCAGTCCAGGTCGTGGCGCGTCCACAGCGGGTCGATGAGGATGCCCCGCATCCCGGCCGCGCGGGCGCCCTGCACGTCGATCTCGTAGATGTCGCCCACGTACACGGCCTCGGCCGGCTCGATGCCCATCCGCTCGGCGGCGAGCTGAAAGATGCGCGGATCGGGCTTGTCGATGCCCACCAGCCCCGAGTCGATCACCAGCTCGAAGTGCGGGCGCAGGCCCACGGACCCCAACATCGCATCCACCTGCCCGTCGGCGTTGGAGATGATGCCGAGCCGGTAGCCGCGCCGCCGCAGCTCATCCAGCGTTTCCCCCGTGCGCTCGCGGACGTTGCCCCACAGGTTCTTTTCGGCGTGGCGGGCGAACATGCGCTGCGCCAGCGCGGGGAACGCCGACTCCGGCGCGCCGGCCTGCCGGAACATCTCGGCGAAGTAGACCTGCGCGCGGGTGCGCTCGTCGCCCTTGCTGCCGCGCGCGAGCTCGTCCATCAGCCGCTTGCTGTCGTATTCGGCTTGCATCAGCCGCTCGGTGGTGGTCTCCACCCCGTGCTCGCGCAGCACATCGACGATGAACGGGTGGTCCAGCCAGATCAGCGTGTTGCCGGCGTCGAAGAGCACGGCCTTCAACGTCATCGGTTGCGTCCTGGTCAGCGGGTGTCGCCACGCGGCGCGGGTCGCCCGGGCGGAGCGGACAAGCTACGCACGCGGGCCGCGCGGCGACACCGGCGGGGCCCTCACCCGGCTCGTTCCTCGCCACCCTCTCCCACAAACTGCGTGGGAGAGGGTATACACCCCAGCCCCAGCACGAAGCTGGCGATCGCCGTGGTGGAGTTCTCCCCCTCTCCCGCGCAGTTTGCGGGAGAGGGGGCCGGGGGGTGAGGGCGCCCGCGGAGCGGCGGCTGTAGAAGCCTGCCAGTGCAGGACTCCGCCCCACCTGCACTCCGCCCACTTGCCCCGCTGCCACCCTTCCCCTATCTGTTTGTACGCAGCCTCACCCCTCCCCGTGCCGGCGGACGCACCGCCTCACCGCGCCCGCCGCGGGGGAACCAACTTCTTCCAGAACCGGGACCGCACCCGTGGCGCAGCCCGTGGAGATCTCCCTTTCCGTAAACGGCACCCCGCAGACGCGCGCGGTGGAGCCGCGCCTGCTGCTGAGCGACTTCATCCGCCAGGACCTGGGCCTCACGGGCACGCACGTGGGGTGCGAGCACGGCGTATGCGGCGCGTGCACCGTCATGCTGGACGGCGAATCCGTGCGCTCCTGCCTGGTATTCGCCGTGCAGGCGGACGGCGCGGAGGTCACCACCGTGGAGGGGCTGACCGCCGGCGAGGGCCCCCTGCACGTGCTGCAGGAGGCGTTTCGCGACGCGCACGGCCTGCAGTGCGGCTTTTGCACGCCGGGGATCCTGATGTCGATGGTCCCCTTTCTCCGCGACCATCCGGCGCCGGACGTGGGGGAGATCCGCGAGGCGCTGAGCGGAAACCTGTGCCGCTGCACGGGCTACGAGAACATCGTGCAGGCGGTGGCGCTGGCGGCGGAGCGGATGGGCGAGGCGGGGATGACGGGCGTCATTGGCGGCGAGGTGCGGGCGGCCCGCGGCGAGGGCCCTCACCCGGGTTCGTAAACCTCACCCACCCTCTCCCACAAACTGCGTGGGAGAGGGTATACACCCCAGCCCCTGCCCCGCGGGAAAGTCCCGTCGAAAGCAGGAGCCGGCAGTCCGCGCAGGCGGACTTCGTGTAGTCGTTGCGGCGAATTCATTCGCTCTGCCGCACTCGGTCTTTCGCACCCTCGCCCCCGTCTTCCGTGAGCAGCAGATCGTACGTCGGAAAGTCGCCCGTACGGAACGAGGACCGCCGCCTGCTGACCGGGCAGGCGCTGTTCGTGGACGACGTGCAGCTGCCCGGAATGCTGCACGCGGCGTTCGTGCGCAGCGACTACGCGCACGCCCTCATCCAGGGCATCGACACCTCCGCGGCCCTCACGCGCGAAGGCGTGGTCGCGGTGATCACGGCGGAAGACCTGGGCGACTACTGGCAGCCGGGGCCGCTGCTGGTGCCGCCGCCGCCCATCGAGGGCATCGTCTTCAACCAGGCATCGCAGGTGCCGCTGGCCAAGGACCGCGTGCGCCACGTGGGCGAGGCCATCGCCATGATCGTCGCCGTCAGCCGCTACGTGGCGGAAGACGCGGTGGCGGACGTGATCGTGGAGATGGAGCCGCTGGACCCCGTCGTGGACCTGGAAGCCGCGCTGGGGGACGACGCACCCGTCCTGCATCCGCAGCTGGGCACCAACCTGGCCGCGCACGTGGTCCAGCGGCACGGCGACTACGAAGAGGCCAGGCAGGGCGCCGACCTCGTCATCAGCCGCCGCTTCCACTACGACCGCGGCGCGGCGGCGGCCATGGAGAACCGCGCCGTGGCCGCGCGCTGGGACCCGCGCTCGGAGGAGCTGACCATCTGGGATACGACGCAGGCGCCCATCCCCATCCGCAACGGCCTGGCGCGGATGCTGGGGCTGCTGGAATCGCAGGTGCGCGTGGTGGCGCCGTTCGTGGGTGGCGGCTTTGGGCCCAAGATCATGATGTTCTATCCCGAAGAGGTGCTCATCCCCTGGGTGGCCATCCGGCTGGGACGACCGGTAAAGTGGACGGAGGACCGGCAGG